>NZ_JAVSCF010000066.1:0-25647 GCF_031932565.1 Streptomyces sp. B1866 | reverse complement strand
GAGCGCCGGCCGGCCCGCCGGGGAGCGGTCCCGGTGCCAGCCCGCCTCGGCGAGCAGCGACCGGGCGGCGGAGGCGTCCGCTCCGCCGACGGCCGAGCTGTTGTCCCGGTAGCCGGGCTGGCCCGCCATCAGCAGGTGGTTGCCCAGCGGCCGGGCGGGCAGGCCGAGCGGGCCCAGCACGGACCGGGCCAGCGCGGCCCGGTCCAGGGCGCGGGCCACGGCGCGGCGCACCCGCTCGTCGGCGAGCGGCCCGCGCGAGCCGTTGAGGGCGAGCTGCGTGTAGGCGGGCTCCAGCGCCTTGCGCACGGCCAGGTGCCGCAGCCCGCCGCCGCCCGGCGCGGCGCTCGCGCGGGCCGTGGTCAGCGGGCGGGGCACCGCCGCGAGCCGCCCCGGCCCGGCGGCGCCGTCCTGAGAGGCGCCGTCCTGGGCGGTGCGTTCCGGGGCGGCGCCGGTACGGGCCGGGGACGCGGGGGCGGCCGGGCTCGCGGCGGTGTCTGCGGCCTGGATGCGGCGGGCGGTCTCCCCGTCCACCTCGGCCACGTCCACGTACCCCGCGGCCAGCGCCTCGGCCCGGTCGGCGCGCGGCACCACCCGCAGGACCAGCCGGTCCAGCCGCGCCCGCCGGCCCCACCAGCGCGGGTTGCGCACGAGCGTCACGGCCCGCGGCCCGGCGCCGCCCACGCGGTACGGCCCGGCGGCGGCCGGCACCGCGCGCGTGCCGTCGTTGAAGACGTCCGGGTCGCCCGTCACCACGCGCGGGTACAGCGGCGTGAACAGCGCGCGCCAGTCGGCGTACGGCGTGGCGAAGGTCACCCGGACCTCCCGGCCGCCGTCGCCGGACTCGACCCCGGCGATGCGGTCGTAGCCGGAGTTGTGCGCCGTCCAGTAGGCGCCGTCGGTGCCGCGCAGCGCCCGCCACTGGGCGGCGAAGTCGGCCGCGTTAAGAGCGTGCCCGTCGCTCCACACCGCCTCGGGGTTGAGCCGGTAGACGACCACCTGCCGCGGCGAGCGCCGCACGACCTCCGCGGAGCGCAGGTAGTCGGGGTTGCGGTGCGGGCGCCCCTGGCGGTCCAGGGGGAACAGGGCGGGCAGGGTCGCGCCCGCGATCCGCTCGGTGCCCGCGTCGGCGTCCGTGTGGAAGACGTTGAAGGTCTGCGGCGCCGCGTCCAGCGCCCAGCGCAGCGTGCCCGTACCGGTCAGCCGCTCCCGGGGCGCCGGGGCGATGTCCTGGACGGCCGCGGCCGGATCCGGGCCGTCGCCGTCCCCGCCGCCGCATCCGGCCAGGAGGGGCAGCAGCAGCGCGCCGGCCGCGAGCAGCGACGCGGCACGGCGGCGCGGGTAGAGGAGCATGGGCGAAGTCCCTCCGGGTGCCGGGTGTCGCGGCCGTGAGCCGCGGGCGTGCGGCGCGGGCCGGGCGCGGGGGCCGCCCGGCGGGTGGCCGCCGGGCGGTCCGGCGCGACTCGGACACTCATCACATTTACGGCTCACTCAAGGCGACGGCGCGGGGTACGGCACGCCGACACGGCGGCCGGGACCGGATGCCACCCGGCCGGACGACGGCCCGTACTCCCGTACGGCGGCGGGAGGCGCCGGTAGCCCGCGGGACCGCCCGTACCCCCGCACTGGACCGCCCGTACCCCGCGCGCACTCGCCCGTAACTCGCGCGGGGCCTGACCCGCGCCTCAGCCCCGGCGGGTCACCACAGGCTCAGGACCGCCTCCACCGAGTCCGGCCCCTGCGCCGTCCCGTCCGGCAGATGCAGCTCGAACCACACCGTCTTGCCGCGCGGCGTGCGGCGGCTGCCCCACCCGGCGCTGAGCAGGCCGACCAGCTGAAGGCCGCGGCCGCCCTCGTCGGTGTCGCGGGCGCGGCGCCGGCGGGGCTGGACCAGGCCGCCGTCCCAGACCTCGCACACCAGGGTGCGGTCGAGCAGCAGGCGCAGCCGGATCTCGCCCTCGCCGTACCGCAGCGCGTTGGTGACCAGCTCGCTGACGAGCAGTTCGGTGGTGTCCGCCAGGGCCGCCAGGTCCCAGGACTCCAGCTGGGTACGGGTCAGCTCGCGCGCCCGGCCGACCGACTGGGGGTCGCTCAGCAGCTGCCAGTCGCCGACCGAATCGGCGGGCAGGCCCTGGACGCGGGCCATGAGCAGGGCGATGTCGTCCTCGCCGTGGTGGGTGTCGAGGGAGCTGAGGACGTGGTCGCACACGTCCTCCAGCGAGGCGGTGGCGCTGTCCGCGCCGCCGCGGCCGGTGAGGGCCGTACGCAGCGCCTGAAGGCCCTCGTCCAGCGCGTGGTCGCGGGACTCGACCAGGCCGTCGGTGTAGAGGGCGAGCAGGGCGCCGTCGCGCAGCTCGACCTCCGTCTCCTCGAACGGCTCGCCGCCCACGCCCAGCGGCAGTCCGGCGGGCATCTCCATCAGGCGCGCGGGGTCGCCCGGTTCGACCAGGACGGTCGGCAGGTGGCCGGCGTTGGCGATGGTGCAGCGCCGGGTGACCGGGTCGTAGACGGCGTAGACGCAGGTGGCGAGGTAGACCTCGGCGAGGTCGGAGGAGCCGTCGGCGCTCCGGCCGCCGCGCGCGGGCCGGGTGGCGGTGCGGTGCGGCGGGCCCGGCGTGCCCAGGCCCCGGCAGATCTCGTCGAGCTGGGCCAGCACCTCGGCGGGCTCCAGGTCCAGCAGCGCCAGGGTCCGTACGGCCGTACGCAGCTCGCCCATGGCCACGGCGGCGCGCAGGCCGCGGCCCATCACGTCGCCGACGACCAGGGCGGTGCGGTGCCCGGGCAGCTCGATGACGTCGAACCAGTCGCCGCCGACCTCGGTGGCCGCGTTGCCCGGCAGGTAGCGGCAGGCGATGTCGAGCCCGGCGGCCTCCGGGTCGCCGGGCGGCAGGAGGCTGCGCTGGAGGATCAGCGCGCGCTCGTGCTCGCGGCGGTACAGGCGGGCGTTGTCGATGCTGACGGCGGCGCGGGCGGCCAGCTCGACGGCCAGGGCGGTGTCGCGCTCGCCGAACGGCTCGCTGCCCTTGGCACGGGAGAACTGCGCCAGGCCCACCACCGTGTCGCGGGCGATCATCGGCACCACGAGCGTGGACTGGAGCACGGTGCCCAGCTCCGGGCTCTCGGCGCTGTCCCGGCCGGGGACGACGCGGACCTGGGCGGTGCGCAGGGCCTGCGCGCAGGGCGAGTTGAACGGGTAGCGGTGCATCTCGCCGACCTGGACGGGCTTGGGTATGCCGGGTATGCCGCCGTCGTCGGCGGTGACCGACCGGCAGCAGTCGCCGAAGGGTATGGGGCCGTCGGAGATGGCGCTGGCGAACGCGACGCGGCGCAACTCGGCGCTGCCGTCGGGCAGGCCGGGCGGCGTCTCGTCGCCGGACAGCAGGCCCTGGTGCAGGTCGACGGAGGCCAGGTCGCAGAACTGCGGCACGGCCACGTCCAGCAGCTCGCGGGCGGTGGTCTCCAGGTCCAGCGAGGTGCCGATGCGGGCGCCCGCCTCGTTGAGCAGGGCCAGGTTGCGCCGTACGCCCGCGGCCTCCTGCTCGGCGCGGCGGCGGCCGGTGACGTCGGTGGCCAGTCCGGCCACGCCGATGGGGCGGCCCGAGCCGCCGTGCAGCCGGTACAGGGACACCGACCAGCGGCGCCGCTCGGGGTTGCCCGGCACGGTGCCGACGAGGGTCAGCTCGGTCACGGGCTGGCCGGTTTCCAGCACCTGGCGCAGCGCGGCGCTCATCCGGGCGGCCTCCGCGCGCGGCAGCAGGTCCTGCGGGAGCATGCCGCGGTAGGCGTCGGCGGGGCGGCCGAAGACGGTGGCGAAGCGCTCGTTGACGCGGATCATCCGCAGGTCGGTGCCGAACAGGAAGAAGCCGAGCGGAGATTGACCGAAAACGGCCTGGGCAGCGGCCAGGTCGGTCTCCAGACCGCGCAGCGCGCCCACGTCGACGGCCACGCACAGCGCGGTGCGCTCGCCGAGCTCGGACTGCGCGGGCATCACATACACCTCGGCCAGCCCGCGCGCGCCGCCGCCGTCCGCGGTGGAGCGGTAGGGCACGAGGCCGGTCCACTCCCGGCCGTCGAGGATGTCGGCGACGGCCCGGCGGCCGGTGTCCCGCAGCGCGCGCGGCACGAAGGCCTCGACCGGATCCCGGCCGATGGCCTGAGCGGCCGTCAGTCCCAGCAGCTCCTCGGCTCGTTCGCTCCAGTGGGCGATACGGCCGTCAGGGCCCAGGGAGAAGGAGGCGACGCGGATGTAGTCGTAGAACGAGCCGGGCGGGTTGATCTGCCAGACCTGCGATTCGACAGTCTCCTCGGGCTCTCCGGCCCCCGGTGGCTTCTCGCTCACGTGCCCGTCCCCTCCGGCTCAGGGTGCTCCGACCGGCCTCCGTTGCCTCCGTTAGCCGAGTATCCAGCACAGCGGCCGTCTGGAGTACGGTCATGACGATCACAGCACCATCTCGGCCGCCTTGGTCCCCTCCCGGGCGCCGATCGGACAGCGCTGTTGATCAGCACCCCAGTGAGCCCAAACCGGGGAGAGCCGCCGCGAACCGCCCGAATCGCACCGAGTAAGGGCCGACTGAGTGAAGAGCGGGCGAAGCGTACGCGCCACGCGCGCACCGAACCGTCGTTCCGCATGGTGGACGTGAGGGGCGGGTGGCGCGCGCTTCCGGCCGCGGTGGTCAGCCGCGGCCGGAGGCGGCCAGGCCGTGGCCCGGGTCATGCCGGGCCGGGTCGGGTCGGGCCGGGAGGCCCGGTGGCCCAGAAAGCCCGTTAGGGGTTGGTCCGGGCGGCCGTACGCTCCACGACGTACAACTGCTCGTCACCCTGACTGTGCAATCGGTCGGCCACCTCGCGCGCCTCGGTCTCGGTGGCGAAGCGGCCGACGCGATAGCGGTTGCCGTTGTCGTCCTGCCGTATGACCAGCCAGGGCAGGACGACCCCGCTGTCCGTCATCACTGGCCTCCTGGCGGTGCCGTGGAACGCTCCAGCGCACCCCGCACGGCACCCTGTAAGGAAATTCCTGTCCGCATATGCCTGAGCGTACGCCCAACCCTCACACGGCGGATTTGAAATCTCGGCAGGAGGGAGACGTTTCGGCCGCAGACGGCCCGGATGTACCAGCTCCGAGGCGTCCGACCGGCCCGTACCGACGGTATCAGACCCCTGGACCGGCCGGACTTCGGCCACCCGCGGCCGTACGGACCACCGGCACCGGCATGAGCACCGGCTCGCCCCTGCGGTCCTTGCGGCACGCGTCGTGGCACGTGGCCTCCAGCGAGCAGCACAGCGAGCAGACGGGCCCGGCGTGCACCGGGCAGTCGGCGATGTCCGGCAGCTCGTACGCGGTCTCGCACACCGCGCAGGTGTGGGTGGCCGTGATGTCCGCCACCCGGACGTCCGGCCCGTTCACCGGGTTGGTCCTGGCCAGGTAGTAGCGGCCCTTGGTCAGCCAGGCCAGCAGCGGGCACAGCACCAGCGCCAGGCCGCAGGCCAGGAAGGTGGAGAACGCCTTGGCGTGCTCGCCCCACACGCCGGAGAACGCGGTGATCGACACCGCCGAGGCCACGGCCATGGCGCCGAACCCGGCCGGGTTGACCGCGTACAGGTACGCGCGCTTGAACTCGATGTACGGCGGACTCCAGCCCAGCCGCTTGTTGATCACCAGGTCGGCGGTCACGGCGGCGATCCAGGCAATGCCGACGTTGGAGTAGAAGCCCAGCAGCGTGTTGAGCGCCGAGAACATGTCCATCTCCATCAGCGTCAGCGCGACCGCCAGGTTGAGGAAGATGTACCAGACCCGGCCCGGGTGGCGGTGGGTGACGCGGGAGAAGAAGTTGGACCACGACAGGGACCCGCTGTAGGCGTTCGTCACGTTGATCTTGATCTGGGACACGACGACGAACAGCGCCGCCACGTACAGCGCGGACGAGGCCAGCCACGGCCGCAGCGCCTCGACCTGAGGGGCGATCGGCTCCAGGGCGTGGCTCTCGCCGACCGCGTCCAGCGCCACGAACGCCAGGAACGCGCCGCCGATCTGCTTGGCCGCGCCGATGACCACCCAGCCGGGCCCGGCCGCCAGCACCGCCAGGTTCCAGCGGCGGCGGTTGTGCTCGGTCTTCGCGGGCATGAACCGCAGGTAGTCGGCCTGCTCGCCGATCTGCGCGATCAGCGAGAGCGCCACGCCCGTCCCCAGCCCGTAGCCCACCCAGTCGAAGCCCGCGCCCGCGCCCTCGGTGCCGCCGAAGGAGCCGAACGCGCTCCAGGAGCCCGGCGCCTCGAAGGCCAGCACCACGAACGGCAGCGCCAGGCCGATCAGCCACAGCGGCTGCGTCCACGCCTGCACCTTGGCCAGCGCGCCCATCCCGCGGAAGACGATCGGTATGACGATGAGGGTGGTGAGCAGGTAGCCCAGCGGCAGCGGGATGTGCAGGGCCTGGTGCATGGCCTGCGCCATGATCGACCCTTCGAGCGCGAAGAAGATGAAGGTGAAACTCGCGTAGATCAGCGAGGTCAGAGTCGACCCGAAGTAGCCGAAGCCGGCGCCCCGGGTGATCAGGTCCATGTCCAGGCCGTACTTCGCGCACGCGCGGGCGATCGGGATGCCGGTGAGGAAGATGATCACGGCGGCGGTGAGGATCGACGCGAGGCCGCTGGTGAAGCCGTAGGTGAAGACGATGGAGGCGCCGATGGCGAAGTCGGCGAGGTAGGCGATGCCGCCGAGCGCCGTGGAGGCGACCATGGCGGGCGACCAGCGGCGGTAGGCGTACGGGGCGTAGCGCAGCGAGTAGTCCTCGCGGCTCTCGTCGGCGGCGAGCCGGGCGTAGCCGCGCCGCGGCGCGCGCGGAGGCCCGGCCGCGACCCCCGGGGCGTCCGGAGCCTGGAGCGTCCCCGGCGGCCCCGGCGTCCCCGGCGGCCCCGGCTCCCCGGGCGTCCGCGGCGGCTGGGGCGGGGGCTGCGGCTGGGGCGCGGCGCTGTCCGTCATGGCGGCCTCCCTGTGGTACGGACCGGGCGGACCGCGGCCTGACGGCACGGCCCGCGCACATATGGCCGAGGAAGGTAGAAGTCGGACATGACAGGGCGCGGCGGCGGGCCGTTGCCGGTCGGTTACGGCAGGCGGTAGGCGGTTAAGTCCGGGTGAACGCGCCCGGACGGGCTGACCGGTTATCGGTCGGCCCAGGTCGAGCCCGGGTAGGCCCGGGTCGGCCCGGGTACGGCCGGATCAGGGCCGCTTGACAGGCAGGTGGTACGCGACCCGGTACCGCTCGGCGAGCACCACCACGTCGGCCGTCTCCACCGGCCGACCGCCCGCGTAGTACGTGCGGGAGACGACCAGGACGGGGTGCCCCGGCCCGCCGCCGAGCGCCGTGGTCTCCTCCAGCAGGCCGGGCCGCGCGCCGACCTCCTCCACCACGTTGTCCACCACCAGGTCCAGGGCGGCCATCCGCTCGACCACCCCGCGGCCGCCCAGCGGGCCCTCCTCCGGCAGCATCACCGGCGTGCGCCCGGTGAGGTCCAGCGGCTCCCAGGAGGTGGACAGCATGACCACCTCGCCCGCCACGCGGAAGCGGTAGCGGGTGCGCATCACCCGCGCGCCCGGCTCGACCAGCAGCCGCCGGGCGGTCTCCGCGTCCGCCTCCCGCTGCTCGCTGACCGCCTGCCAGGTGCCCGGCACCCGCTCGTCGGCCTGCTCCTGGCGGAAGGTCGAGGACTCGGCCGCGGTGCGGTAGCCGGTACGGGCGAGCAGGCGCGGGACGGGCCGCTCGCGCACGTACGTCCCCGAGCCGGAGCGGCCCTCGACCAGGCCCTCGGCCTTCAGCACCTTGCGGGCCTCCAGGGCCACGGTGTCGGACACGCCGTACTCCTGGCGGAGGCGGGCCTGGGAGGGGAGGCGGGAGTGCGGCGGCAGCTCCCCTGTGGTGATCTTCTTCCGGAGGTCGTCGGCGATTCGCAGATAGGCGGGCTGGTCACCGAAGGCCACGTGCGCTCCCATAGATCGACAAGTCGTCACCAGCTTGGCAACCGGTGATCGTCGCCCGCAACTGGCGGGCAGGGCTTCACCGGAAGTGGTGAAACGCCGGGTCGGAACGTTTAATCCGGCACGGCTTCGACCACCTTCGACACACACTGTCCGAAAAGGTCAACGAGGGGGCGGCGGCTCGTGGCTGACGTCCCGTACGCGGCCCCGCGCGTGCCCGGGCGCGGGCGTGCGGGGCCGCCGGCGGGTGGCGGGAGACGCGCCGGGCCGCCGGACCCGCGGCGTCCTCCCCGCAAGCGTCAGCGGGCGCCGGGGCGTCAGCGGACGTCCGCTGACGCCCCGGCGCCCGCCCGCCGCGCCGCCCCGCGACAGTGCCCGCCGAAGCCCCACCGCAAGAGCCGCCCACGAGCCACGAGAGCGCCGCGAAGCGCCACGAAAGCGAGGAGCCCCGTGCCCCGTCGCCCCGCCGCCCTGCGGGCCCCCGCCACCAGCCGGAATCCCGCCGACGGCCCCCGGGCCCGCGCGGTCCCTCCGGCCGCCGCCGCGCCGCGAACCGCCGCCGTCCCCCGGGCCGCCGCCTCCGGAGCCCCGACCTCCGGAGCCCCGACCTCCGGAGCCTCGGCCTCCGGGGCCGCGACCCCCGGGACTCCGGCCCCCGCAGCCGCAGCCGCCTCCCGGACCGCCGCCGCCCTGCGCACCGCCGCCCTGCCCGGGGCCCTGCTGCTGGCCCTGTGCGCCTGCTCCGGCGGCGCCGCGCCCGCCGCCGACGCCGGCCGCCCGGTCGCGGGCGCGGCGGGCGTCGGCGACCCGCTCTTCCCCGGGCTGGGCAACGGCGGATACGACGTCACCCACTACGACCTCACGCTCGACTACCGGCCCGCCGCGCGCCACCTCGCCGCCACCGCCGAGATCACCGCCCGCGCCCTGAAGCCCCTGCGCTCGTTCAACCTCGACCTCGACGGCCTGCGGGTGCGCCGGGCCACGGTCGGCGGCCGGCCCGCGCGGGTCGCCCGGCACGGCCGCGAGCTGACGCTCACTCCGGCCGAGCCGCTTCCCCCGGACCGCACGTTCACCGTGCAAGTCCGCTACGACGGCACGCCGAAGACCCTCACCGACCCGGACGGCTCGCGCGAGGGCTGGGTCGTCACCGACGACGGGGCCGCCGCGCTCGGCGAGCCGGCGGGCTCGGCGGCCTGGTTCCCCGGCAACCACCACCCGTCCGACAAGGCCACGTACGACGTCGCCGTCACCGTCCCCGACGGCCTCACCGCCGTCTCCAACGGCGAACTCGTCCGCCAGGAGAGCCGGGACGGCCGCGGCACCTTCCGCTGGCACGCCGGCGAGCCCATGGCGAGCTACCTGGCGACGGTGGTCGTCGGCCGCTTCGAGACGGACACCGCGGGCGGCGGCGCGCGCCACGGCTACGTGGCCGTCGACCCGCGCGAGGCGGCCGCCGCGCGCCGGGTGCCCGACCAGGTCCGCGAGATCACCGCCTGGGGCGCCGGCGTCTTCGGCCCGTACCCCTTCGTCACGGCCGGCGCGATCGTCGACCACCTGCCGGACCTGGACTACGCGCTGGAGACCCAGACCAAGCCGTACTTCAACAGCGCGCCGGGCAGGCAGCTGCTCGTCCACGAGCTGGCCCACCAGTGGTTCGGCGACTCGGTCACCCCGCGCGGCTGGAAGGACGTCTGGCTCAACGAGGGCTTCGCGACGTACGCCGAGTGGCTGTGGGAGGCGGACCACGGCGGCCGCGACGCCGACGAGACCTTCCGCGACTACTACGACGGCACCGACGACCAGAGCGAGGGCATCTGGGACTTCCCGCCCGCCGACCCGCCGAACGCCGAGCACCTGCTGGACGCGCCGGTGTACGGGCGGGGGGCGATGGTGCTGCACAAGGTGCGGCAGGCGGTCGGGGACCGCGTCTTCTTCGCGATCCTGCGGGACTGGACCGTGCGGCACTGGCGCGGGAGCGCGGACACCGCGGAGTTCACGGCGCTGTGCGAGGAGAGGTCGGGCCGGGACCTGGGGAAGGTCTTCGACGTGTGGCTGCACGGGAAGGGGAAGCCGGACCGGCCGTAGCCGACCGGGCCGGCACACCGACGGCCGGGGCCCTGGAACGGACCGCCGCGCGACGGCCGGCCTCAGCGGGCCGGCCGCAGCCCGAGCACCCGCTCGACGTCCAGCAGCCGGAAGACCCGCGTGACGATGGCCGCCTGCACGCCCACCACCCGGAAGGCGACGCCGTCCGCGCGGGCCCGCTGCCACGCGCCCAGCAGCGCGTTCACCCCGGAGCAGTCGCAGAACGACACGCCCGCGAAGTCCACCTCGACCAGCGGGCGGCCGCCGGCGACCGCGGCCTGGAGAGCCTGCCGCAGCCCGGGGGCGGTGGCGAAGTCCACCTCCCCGGCCACGCACACGATGGCCCGGTCCTCGGTCAGGAAGACGGAGGTGTGGAGTCCTTCGACGGGGGTCATCGGCCTCCTGCCACAGTTGCACTCGCGGTTGCGCCCTTGTCGACCGTAGCGCCTACGGGCCCGTAGCAGCACAGTGACGACCTCACGAATCGGGCTCGGAACGCGGCCGGCCGCCCGGGCCCGGCCGCTACCATCGAAGAGATGTGCGCAGGTACCGCCACAGGCAAGGGACATCGCCATATGCCACCGCTGCCGACGTCGCCGGTCCACGGGACGATCCGGGTGCTCCTGGTCGAGGACCACGACATGGTGGCGGAGGCGATCGGCCTGGCGCTCGACCGGGCGGCGGGCATGGAGGTGGTGGCCCGTTCGCGGTCGATCGCGAGCGCCCTGGCGGACACCCGCCGCTGCCGGCCCGACGTCGTCGTCCTGGACCGGCGCCTGCCCGACGGCGACGGGATAACGGCGATCGGCCGGCTGGAGGCCGCCGCCGACGGCGTACGGGTGCTGGTGCTGACCGGCGACGCCACCGCCGCGGCGGCCACCCAGGTGGTGGAGGCCGGCGGCGCCGGCCTGCTGCTGAAGTCCGCGCGTCTGGACGAGCTGGAGGCGGCCGTGCGGCAGGTCGCCGCGGGCGAGGTGGTGTTCGCCCAGGGGCTGCTGGGCGGGGTGCTCGACCGGCTGACCGGGCGGGTGCGCTCGGCGGGCGCGACGCTCACCCCGCGCGAGCGGGAGACGCTGCCGCTGCTGGCCGAGGGGCTCAGCACGGCGGAGATCGGCGAGCGGCTGAACGTGGCGCACAACACGGCCCGCAACCACGTGCAGCGGGTGCTGGAGAAGCTGGGGGCGCGCTCGAAGCTGGAGGCGGTCGCGATCGCGCGCCGGGAGGGGCTGCTGGGTTGAGGCGGTGGCGCGCCCGTCGGCGCGCGGGTGCGGCCATGCGCCGCTCGGGACGGAATGGGCCGGAACCGTCGGCCCGGAGGGCAGCGGCGGCGCCCCGGAGAGAGGCCGCGCGCGGAGCCGGAAGACACCTCCCTGGCGCGTATGCACCATGCACGGCACTGCACACACACTAGAGGCCCTGACATCTCTGCGTCTCGTGACCAAGCGGCTCATACCGGACAGTGCAAGGATGGAGTCCCGGTCCCTGGCGTACGAGGTGGAGCTGAGCCTGCCCGAGGATGGCGGCAGCACGGCGCGGGCCCGCGACTTCACCCGCGAGATACTGGCCGGTAGCGCCTACCAGGGCCGCCACGACGACGTCGTCCTCGTCGTGTCCGAGCTGGTGTCCAACGCCCTGCGGCACGGCCACGGGGCGCCCGTGCTGCGCCTGCTCGGCACGGCCGGGCGGATCCGCGTCGAGGTGGCCGACGACAGCCCGGTGCCGCCGCGGCCCCGGGACCCCGGGCCGGACGGCGGCCTCGGCCTGCGGCTGGTGGAGCGGCTGGCCGTCCGCTGGGGGTGTACGCCGTACGACCCGCGGCAGCCGGAAGCAGCCGGAACACCGGGAAAAGTGGTGTGGTGCGAGCTGGCGCCGTAGCGCCCGGGCCCGGGCAGGCGCGGGCGGCGGCGTCCGTGGCGGCGCCGCGTGCGGGCCGTGCGAAGCTCTACGGTATGCACGGCGGTACGCATGGCTCCCCTACGAACCGGCGGCTCGGCGACGACGGACGCCCCGGCCTGCCCCGGCGGCCTGCCGAGGCCCGGGGCCCCGCCGAGGACCGGACGCCCGCCGACGGCTCCGCGGCGGCCGCGCCCGGCGGCGCCCGGCCGCCCGGCGTGCACGTCTCCCACGACTACCCGGTCGAGACGGCGACGCTGTCCCTGCTGGTGCGCAACGTGGTGGACTACGCGATCTTCCTGCTCGACACCAGCGGCCACATCGCGAGCTGGAACCCGGGCGCCGAACGCATGAAGGGCTACCGCTCCGAGGAGATCATCGGCAAGCACTTCTCCGTCTTCTACCCGCCCGAGGACATCGCCGCCGACAAGCCGGGCCGCGAGCTGGAGATCGCCGTCGCCGAGGGCCGGCTGGAGGACGAGGGCTGGCGCGTCCGCCAGGACGGCACCCGCTTCTGGGCGAACGTCGTCATCACGGCCCTCATCGACGACACCGGCGAGCTGCGCGGATTCGGCAAGGTCACCCGCGACCTGACCGAGCGCCGCAGGGCCGAGCAGGCCCTCACCGAGCGGCGGCGGCTGCTGAGCCACCTCGTGGAGGCCCAGGAGCAGGAGCGGCGCCGGATCGCGTGGGACGTGCACGACGACTCCATCCAGGCCATGGTCGCCGTCGGCATGCGCCTGCAACTCCTGGCCGGCCGGATACCCGAGGAGCACGCGGCGGCGCTGCTCCGGCTCGACGAGTCCGTACGCGACGCCGTCACCCGCCTGCGGAGCCTGACGTTCCGCCTGCGGCCGCCCGGGATCGACCGGCACGGGCTGAAGGAGGCGCTCACCAGCTACCTGGACGACGTGCTGAGCGGGTGGGGGCTGCGCTACACCTACCGGCACAGCCTCGACCGCGAGCCGCCGCCCGAGACGGCCGTCACCATTTTCCGCATCTGCCAGGAAGCCCTGACCAACGTGCACCGGCACGCCCGCGCGACGGCGGTCGCGATCTCCTGCGGCTCCGTGGACAACGGGGTGCTCACCCGCGTCACCGACGACGGCGTCGGCATCGACCCGCGGCACAGCGCCCTGGCGGGCCTGGAGCACTTCGGCACGATGGAGATGCGGGAGCGGGCCGAGACCGCCCACGGCTGGTGGACGATGCGGCCCGAACCGCAGGGCGGGACCACCGTCGAGTTCTGGCTTCCCCTGCCGCCCCCCTTCTCCCCCGCCGCGCCCGCGGCCCCGGACCTGCCGTGAGCACGGCGACGGCCGGGCCCGCCCGCCTGACGGTGCTGGTCTGCGACGACGACCCGATGATCCGCGACGCCCTGTGCGACGTGCTGCGGGAGGAGCCGGACCTGGAGGTGGTGGCGGTCGCGCGGGACGCCGACGAGGCCATCGCCCTCGCCGCCCGGCACGCGCCCGCCATCGCCGTACTGGACGTGCGCATGCCCGGCGGCGGGGCGCACGCCGCGCGCGGCATCCGGAAGCGGTCCCCGGGGACGCGGATCCTGACCTTCTCCGCCTACACCGACATCGGCGCACGGGAGGAGATGCGGCGGGCCGGGGTGACGGAATACCTGCTCAAGGGCGTGCCGAACACGGAGATCGTCGCCGCGGTCCGCCGAGTGGGCCACTCCGGGCCGGCCGCCTGACCGCCGCCGGCCTCACCCGGCGGCGCGGGCCGCGGCCACGGCGTCGGCGACGGCGCCGTGCCAGGGCCGGCCGTGGCCGGGCAGCACGATGTCGGCGTCCAGGGCCGCGACCGCGTCGAGGGACGCCCGCGCCTCGCCCGGAGCGTGCGTGAAGTACGCCGGCAGCAGCTGCGGGCCCGTGAGGCGGCTGATCGCGTGGCCGGTGATCAGCGCGTCGCCGGTGGCGACGGCGCCCGCCGCGGGCAGGTGGTAGGCGCTGTGCCCGGAGGTGTGGCCGTGGCAGGCGACCGGCACCGGCCGGCCGGGCAGGTCCAGCGGCCCGTCGCCGGGGAACGGCCGCGCGTGCTCCACCGCGACGTGCGTGAACGCCCCGGCGCGCGCGATCCGCAGCCCCCAGGCGAAGACGTTCGGCCGCCAGGAGCGCCGGGCCACGTCCATCGCCGTGGCCTGCTCCAGGTGCTCGCGCCGGGCGTGCGGCACCTCGCGGGGATTCATGTACACGGGCACGCCGTAGGTGTCGTGCAGGTGGTTCAGCCCGCCCACGTGGTCGACGTGCGCGTGGGTGAGCAGGACGCCGCGCACGTCCTCGGGCCGGCGGCCCAGCGAGCGGATGGAGGCCTCCAGCACGGCGACGTCGCCGATCCAGCCGGAGTCGATCAGCGTGAGGTCGGTGCCCTCGCGCAGCAGGATCCAGTTCACGTCCGTCCCGCCGGCGCAGAAGACGTCCTTGGTGACCTCGGTGACTTCGTGGCGACGCACGGGCGGCTCTCCCTTCACCCCACTGCTGTAGGCACCAACTGCCGTAGTCGGTACGCGTACTTGTAGCACGTACGGATCGGCGCGGGCCCACCCGGCCGGCCGCTACCGGTCCAGGTTCTTGACGGCCTGATCCTGCCAGGCGGGGTTGGCGGTGAACTCCGGGGCCGGCCCGGTGAACGCGGCGCCCGCCGCGGAGTCGCCGCACAGGTGGTACCTCAGCCACGCCGTCAGGTACCCGCGGAAGCCCCCGCCGTCGCCCTCGACACCGCCGTGGTCCGCCTGTCTCAGCACGCCGACCGCCGCCGGCCCCGGCACCCGGTCGAAGTACCCGCGCTGATCCCACGGCGGAGCCGACACCAGGTCACGGCCGCCGCCGAGGAAGAGCACCGGCCCGGCCAGCCGCTCCACGTGGAACCGGTCCTTCTCCGCCACCCATACGGGCGCCGGGAGCGCCACGCACACCGTGACGGTGATCAGTCCGCCGGACTGGACGGTGGCGTTGACCGCGCCGCCCGCGCCCTGCGAGTGGCCCACCGCGCCGACGCGCCCGAGGTCCAGCCTGCCGTGGAAGACGCTGCCCCGCCTGGCGTTCTCGCTCGCCAGCTGCCGGACTCCGGCGAGCAGTTCGGCGCCGGTGCCGACGCGGCCGCTGACCGACGCGACGACGACGAACCCCCAGGAGGCGAGGCGGGCCAGCAGTGCCCCGTACTGGAGAGGCGTGTTGCCGGAGCCGTTGCCCCAGGTCAGTACGGGGTGCCGGAATCCGCCCGCGCCCAGCACCCGGGGGCGGACGAGGACGTACCCGGGGCGGAGCTCCGCCGTGACGGCGTGCGGCCCGGCGGCGGCGTAGGCGGCTTCCACGGCGCCCGACGCGCGGACGGGCGCGCCGGGGACTGTCCCGGAGGCCCCGGCGGTCTCCGCGCCCCCCGTCGCCACCACGGCCCCGGCGCCGCCGAGCAGAGCCAGGGGCCAGACCAGCGCTCTACGACGCGGTACTCCGGGCACGTCCGCCACCTCCGTCTCAGCGGCCCGAGCCGTTCGCCGGATCGCGACACCGCGACAGCAGACACAGAACTCGACCGGCAATCGAGGTACTGTATAGTTTCTCAACGATTCCCGCAAGCGGGCCCGCTGGAGCCCCTGCGGACCGCCCGCCGTACGGGCCCGTCAGAACGTGTGGCGCGCCAGCACGTACCCGCGGCGGGTCTCCGCCTCCTGCGGGTAGTGCGTCCGCTCCAGCCGCGCCTCCACGGCGAAACCGGCCTCGGCCAGGTGCTCGGCGACGGTGTCGGTGTCGAAGAACCGGAAGTCCACGTCCACCTCGTGGCCCCACCACTCGGCCAGGTGCCTGGCCTCCGCGCCGATGTGGAACGCGACGAGCAGCCGGCCGGAGGGCCGCAGCACGCGGCGCATCTCCTCGAACGCGGGCCGCAGCTCGGACGGCTTCAGGTGGATGACCGAGTACAGCGCGACGGCCGCGCCGAACTCGCCGTCCGCCGCGGGCAGCCCCAGCAGGTCGCCCTCGCGGAACTCCGCCTCCGGGTGCTCCCGGCGCGCGAGCGCGACCATGGCCGGCGACAGGTCCACCCCGACCGCCCGCACCCCCCGCTCCGCGAGCCACGCCGTGACATGCCCGGGCCCGCACCCCAGGTCCGCGACGGGCACACCGGGCTCCGCCTGCTCCACGAGCGCGGCCAGCAGCGCCCGGTCCAGCGGCTTGTACGCCAGCTCGCCCCCGATGCGGGCCCGGTACTCCTCGGCCACGGCGTCGTAACTGCGCCGCACCCGGCCGTGATCGCTCGCGCTGGACATGGGCCCAGCATCGCACGCGCCCGCCCCGGCGGGGCGGCCCGCCTGGCGCAGCCGTCAGCCCGCGCGCAGGGGCGGGCCCTCGCCCCGTTCACCCCTACGGGTTCACGGCGGGGCGTCCCCGCTTCCCGCGCGTCGGGGACCTGTCGCGGCGCCGATGACCTCGTGGCTGACCGCCTCCGGAGTCGCTACGGTGGAGCCATGACCGCACTGCCCGACTGGATGCGCCCGCCGCGCGCGGAAGGCTGGTTCGCGGAGGATCTGGACCGCCTCCCCGAGGCGCCCCGCCACACCGAGCTGATCGACGGAGCACTCGTCTTCATGATGTCGCCGCAGCGGTCGTGGCACGGCCGCCTCGTCACCGGCCTCACCGTGGCACTCATGGCCCAGGCCCCCGTCGGCATCGAGGTCGAGCGGGAGATGACCATCCGGCTCGACGACCGCAACCGCCCCGAACCAGACCTCTTGCTCACCACCGCCCCGTACGACGCGGACCGCACCTGGTACGCGCCTGAGGACGTCCAACTGGTCATCGAGGTCGTCTCACCCGAGTCCGCGCACCGGGACCGCACGGTAAAACTGCACAAATACGCGGAAGCGGGTATCCCGCACTACTGGCGCGTCGAAGACGAGGACGGCGCCCCCGCCGCCCACGTCTACGAGCTGGACGCACCCACCCGCGCCTACGCGCCCGCCGGCATCTTCCGCGGCACCCTCCGACGCCCGGTGCCCTTCGAGATCAGCCTGGGCCTCGACACGCTCACCCCGCCGCGGAGCGGCTGAGGGACCGGCACGGGAACAGACGGGCTCAGCCGAGTCCGTCCCCTTCTGGCCCGCGCACCCGCGAGCTACGCGGGAACGGACCGGTCACACGTTGAAGCGGAACTCGACGACGTCCCCGTCCCGCATCACGTAGTCCTTGCCCTCCATCCGCGCCTTGCCCGCCGCGCGCGCCTCCGCGACCGAGCCGACCGCGACCAGGTCCTCGAAGGAGACGACCTCGGCCTTGATGAAGCCCTTCTGGAAGTCGGTGTGGATGACACCGGCCGCCTCCGGGGCCGTGGCGCCCTTCTTGATCGTCCAGGCGCGGGCCTCCTTGGGGCCCGCGGTGAGGTAGGTCTGGAGGCCCAGGGTCTCGAAGCCGACGCGGGCGAGGGTGGTCAGGCCCGGTTCGTCCTGGCCGACGGACTGGAGCAGCTCCAGGGCCTCGTCCTCGTCCAGCTCGGCGAGGTCGGCCTCCAGCTTGGCGTTGAGGAAGATGGCCTCGGCGGGGGCGACCAGGGCGCGCTGCTCCTGCTTGAAGGACTCGTCGGTCAGCTCGTCCTCGTCCACGTTGAAGACGTACAGGAACGGCTTGGTGGTCAGCAGGTGCAGGTCGTGCAGGAGGGCGGCCTGCTCGGTGCCCTGGACGATGCCGGCGGAGAAGAGCGTGCGGCCCTCGTCCAGGATGGCCCGGGCCTCCTCCACCGCCTTGACCTTGGCCTGCTTGTCCTTCTGGATGCGCGACTCCTTGACCAGGCGCGGCAGGACCTTGTCGACGGTCTGGAGGTCGGCGAGGATCAGCTCGGTGTTGATCGTCTCAATGTCGTCCTTCGGGGCGACCCGGCCGGCCACGTGGACCACGTTGTCGTCCTTGAAGGCGCGGATGACCTGGCAGATCGCGTCGGACTCGCGGATGTTCGCCAGGAACTTGTTGCCCAGGCCCTCGCCCTCCGAGGCGCCCCGGACGATACCCGCGATGTCCACGAAGTCGACCGTGGCGGGCACCTTGCGGTCCGAGCCGAAGACGTCGGCCAGGGTGTCCAGGCGGGGGTCGGGGACGCCGACGACGCCGACGTTGGGCTCGATGGTGGCGAACGGGTAGTTGGCCGCCAGCACGTCGTTCTTGGTCAGGGCGTTGAACAGGGTCGACTTGCCGACATTCGGCAGGCCGACGATTCCGATCGTGAGCGACACGTTTGGCGACTTCCCGTAGCGAGAGCTGGCGGCGGTGTGGTGTGTGGGTGCGGACGGCCCGCCCGCCGCCGGGCCGGTCCGGTGCACCAGTCTACGGGGCCGGGGGTGCGGGGCCGGGGGCCCTCCGGTCGGCGGTACGGCCCGGACGGCGGTACGGCCCCTCGGCGGCGGGCCGTCCCGGTCGGCGCGGGTGCTCGGGGCCGGGCGCGGGTCCGGGTCGGGTCCGGGCCGGGTCGGGTCCGGGTCGCTGTCGAATCGAACGAGGCTCCGGGCGCCTGTCTGTCACTCGAACACACTGCCAAAGTCCGGCGAAAAGCGTGTCCATGCCCGCTTTCCCGCCGCGCCGCCGCCTACGTTGGTCCCGTGGAGCAACGCAGCGCACGCACCTACCGCCGCACGGCCGCCCCGCCCCCGCGCCTCGCCGCCGACGACACGGCGGACCCGGCGGAGCGGCGGGGCGTGGCGGGCCTCGCGCGCGGTCGGCGGCCGGAGCGGCCGGGCCGGCGGCCGGGGGCGGCCGGGGACCGGAGCGGCGGGCCGGCGCAGGCCGGGCCCGGGGTGCGCCTGACCGGCCTCGGAGCCGGGCTGATGGCCGTCGTCTGCATGCTCGCCGCCGGGTGCCTGGACTCGATACTGCTGTCCGGCTCCCCGGCCGCGTACGGCGTGATCTTCCTGCTCACGTGCACCGCCAGCGGGCTGTGGGTGCGCCCGGCCGACCTGGTGACCTCGCCGGTCGGGGTGCCGATCGCGTACGCGGTGGGGCTGGTGCCGGTGGGCGACGACGCGGAGGGGGTGCGCGGCCGGGTGATGAGCGTGTTCACCGCGCTGTCCCTGCACGCCGGGTGGCTGTACGCCGGGACGATGCTGGCCTCGCTGATCGTGACGTGCCGCTGGCTGGCGCTGGTCAGCCGGCGGAGACTGCGGCAGGACCGGCCGCCGGCGCGCCTGCGGCGGCCATCGCCGCGCCCACGATCCCCGCGTTGTTGAGGAGCTGGGCGGGCACGATCTCGGCGTCGACGCCCTTGATCAGCGGCAGGAACCGGTCGGCCTTGCGGCTGACCCCGCCGCCGATGACGAACAGCTCGGGCGAGAACAGCATCTCCAGGTGCGCCAGGTAGGTGCCGACCCGGCCGGCCCAGTCGTGCCAGCTCAGGTCGTGGTCCTCCCGGGCCTTGCTGGAGGCGCGCTTCTCGGCCTCGTGGCCGTGCAGCTCCAGGTGCCCCAGCTCGGTGTTGGCCACCAGCCGACCCTCGGTGAACAGGGCGCTGCCGATGCCGGTGCCGAAGGTGAGCACCAGGACCGTGCCGGTGCGGCCGCGGCCCGCGCCGAGGGTCATCTCGGCGATGCCGGCCGCGTCCGCGTCGTTCAGCACGGTGACCGGGGCGGCCAGCCGCTCGCCGAGCAGGGCGGCGGCGTCGACGCCGATCCAGCTCTTGTCGACGTTGGCAGCCGTACGGGTCGTGCCGTGCGTCACCACGCCGGGGAAGGTCACGCCCACCGGCCGGCCGGACCAGCCGAAGTGGTCGGCGACCTCCTTGACGCTGTCGGCGACGGCGTCGGGGACGGCCGGGTGCGGGGTGAGGACCTTGTGGCGCTCTTCGGCCGGCTCGCCGAGGTCGAGGTCCACCGGCGCGCCCTTGATGCCGGACCCGCCGATGTCCACCCCGAGGACTCGCGCGCGGCTCACCGGGGCGAGGATTCCGCCGAGGCGGGGGCGGACGCCGCGGGGGCGGGTGTCCCGGCGAGCGCCGCCGCGGCCTCGGAGCGCAGGTCGCGGCGCAGCTCCTTGGGCAGCGAGAAGGTCAGGGTCTCCTCGACCGACCGCACGATCTCCACGTCGCCGAAGCCGCGCTCGGCCAGCCAGTCCAGGACACCCTCGACCAGCACCTCGGGCACGGAGGCGCCGGAGGTCACGCCGACCGTGGCCACGCCCTCCAGCCACGCCTCGTCCACCTCGGCGGCCTCGTCCACCAGGTGGCTCGCCCCGGCCCCGGCGCCGAGGGCGACCTCGACCAGGCGCACGGAGTTGGAGGAGTTCTTCGAGCCGACGACGATGACGAGGTCGGACTCGGCGGCGATGAGCTTGACCGCGGTCTGGCGGTTCTGCGTGGCGTAGCAGATGTCGTCGCTGGGCGGCGAGACCAGCAGCGGGAAGCGCCGCTTCAGGGCGTCGACGGTCTCCATGGTCTCGTCCACCGACAGGGTGGTCTGCGACAGCCACACGACCTTGGACTCGTCGCGCACCCGCACGTCCGCCACGTCGCCGGGGCCGTCGACCAGGGTGATGTGGTCGGGGGCCTCGCCGCTGGTGCCGATGACCTCCTCGTGGCCCTCGTGGCCGATAAGGAGGATGTCGTAGTCCTCCTGGGCGAAGCGGACGGCCTCCTTGTGGACCTTCGTCACCAGGGGGCAGGTCGCGTCGATGCTCGCCAGCCTGCGCGCCGCGGCCTCCTCGTGGACGACCGGCGCGACACCGTGCGCCGAGAAGATCACGATGGACCCCTCGGGCACCTCCTCGGTCTCGTCGACGAAGATCGCGCCCTTCTTCTCCAGGGTGCGCACGACGTACTTGTTGTGGACGATTTCCTTGCGCACGTAAATGGGCGCGCCGTACTGCTCCAGGGCCTTCTCGACGGCGATCACGGCACGGTCGACGCCGGCGCAGTAGCCGCGCGGAGCGGCCAACAGGACACGGCGGGCTGGCGTAGCGGTCATGGAACCCATCGTACTGGGCGGCCCCGACAGCGGGCCCGGTCCCGCTACCCTCACCCGCATGGCTCTGACTACCTCGGCCGAGGCGCCGATCCCCGTCGGCGAGGTGTCGCGGCTGATCGGCGGCTGGATCGACCGGCTGGGCGCGGTGTGGGTCGAGGGGCAGATCACCCAGCTGTCCCGGCGGCCGGGGGCCGGGGTGGTGTTCCTGACGCTGCGCGACCCCAGCTACGACATCTCACTGACCGTCACGTGCTTCCGGTCCGTCTTCGACGCGGTCGCGGACGGCGTGTCGGAGGGCGCGCGCGTGGTCGTGCACGCCAAGCCGGAGTGGTACGCGCCGCGCGGCCAGCTGTCCCTGCGGGCCGCCGAGATCCGGCCGGTGGGCGTCGGCGAGCTGCTGGCCCGGCTCGAACAGCTCAAGCGGTCGCTGGCGGCGGAGGGCCTGTTCGCCGCCGACCGCAAGCGGCCGCTGCCCTTCCTGCCGAAGCTGATAGGGCTGGTCTGCGGCCGGGCCTCGGCGGCCGAGCGGGACGTGCTGGAGAACGCGCGCCTGCGCTGGCCCGCCGTGCGCTTCGAGGTGCGCCCGGTCGCCGTCCAGGGCGTGCACGCCGTCACCCAGGTGATCGAGGCGGTGCGGGAGCTGGACGAGCTGCCGGACGTGGACGTGATCATCGTCGCGCGCGGGGGCGGCAGCGTGGAGGACCTGCTGCCGTTCTCCGACGAGCGGCTGGTGCGGGCGGTGGCCGCCTGCCGTACGCCCGTGGTGTCCGCGATCGGGCACGAGCCGGACTCGCCGCTGCTGGACCTGGTGGCCGACCTGCGCGCGTCCACGCCCACCGACGCGGCGAAGAAGGTCGTGCCGGACGTGGGCGAGGAGCTGGCGGGCATCGGGCAGCTGCGCGAGCGGGCGCTGCAGGGCGTGCGGGGGTTGCTGGACCGCGAGGAGCGTGGCCTGGCCGCGGCCCTGGCCCGGCCGTGCATGGAGCGCCCGTACCGCATGGTCGACGAGCGGGCGGCGGAGGTGGCGGCGCTGCTGGACCGCGGCCGCCGCTGCCTGGGCCACCTGCTGGACCGGGCCGACTCCGAACTCGCCCACACGCGCGCGCGGGTGATCGCCCTGTCCCCCGCGGCGACGCTGCGCCGCGGCTACGCCGTGCTCCAGCGGCCGGACGGCGCGGTGGTGCGGGCCGCGGCTGAGGTGGCGGCGGACGACGAGCTGCGCGCGCGGGTGGCGGACGGGGAGTTCGCGGTGCGCGTGGTGCGGGGTGGGGACGCGCGCGTGCCGCACGCCGCCGCGGCGCCGGGCGCCGTGCCGCCCGTGGTGTCCGACACGGCGGCGGAGGTGGCGGCGGCCGCGGAGGCCGTGGCGCAGCCCGTGGACGGGCCCGCGGCGGGGCGTGGTCCGTCCGGTGCCGGTGCGTCAGCCGCGGGCGCGGGCGCGGCCCGTACGGCCGGGCCGGAGTCCTCGGCCGGCGGTCCGCCGACTGCCGGGCCGTCCGCTGTCAGTCCCTCCGCATAGGCTTGCGGCCATGGCGGAGACGGAGTCGGTGCTGGGGTACGAGCAGGCGCGGGACGAGCTGGTGGACGTGGTGCGCCGCCTGGAGGCGGGCGGCACGTCGCTGGAGGAGTCGCTGGCCCTGTGGGAGCGCGGCGAGGAGCTGGCGCGGGTGTGCCGCCGCTGGCTGGACGGCGCCCGGGCGCGGCTCGACGCGGCGCTGGCCCAGGAGGCGGACGGGGAGGAGGACGGGCCGGCCGAGGGCGGGGCGGACGGCGGCGCCGTCCGCTGACGCGGCCCGGAGCGCCCGGCCCGGCGGCGCGAGCGGGAGACCGCCGTACGGCCGCCGGGAGCGTCGTACGGGCGCCCGTACGGCACGGCTCCTGCCGCAGAGGTCCGTGCGGGGCGGCCCCCGGTCGGCGCCACAAGGATTTAGTTGAACGTTAACCAATCACGGGTACAGTGGTGCCGTACGCAGACCGCTCAGCCATCCGTGGAAGGTGCGCCCATGACACTCGCCCTCGACCCCGCCGCCCAGGACCTGCTCTTCCGGGAGGCCCGCACCGCCAACACCTTCACCGACGAGCCGGTCACCGACGAGCAGGTGCGGGAGATCTACGACCTGATCAAGTACGGGCCGACCTCGTTCAACCAGTCGCCGCTGCGCATCGTCCTGGTCCGCTCCCCCGAGGCCCGCGCGCGCCTGGCGCCGCACCTGGTCGAGGCCAACCGGGCCAAGACCGCGAGCGCGCCGCTGGTGGCGGTCCTGGCCGCGGACAACGAGTTCCACGAGGAGCTGCCCGCGCTCTTCCCGCACTTCCCGGAGGTCAAGGACGTCTTCTTCAGCGAGTTCGCCGTCCGGGAGCGGAACGCGGCCCTCAACGCCGCGCTCCAGGCGGCGTACTTCATCGTCGGCGTCCGCGCGGCCGGGCTCGCGGCGGGCCCGATGACCGGCTTCGACCCGGCAGGGGTGCAGAAGGAGTTCCTGGACGAGGACCACGTCCCGGTGATGATCGTCAACATCGGCAGGCCGGGCAAGGACGCCTGGTTCCCGCGCAGCCCGCGCCTGGCGTACGAGCAGGTCGTCACCACGGTCTGAGCCCGGGCGGCGGGCGTCCCGGCGGAGCGCCAGGGCGCCAGGGCGACGCGGCCACGGGTCCGTACGGGCCCGGCCGCCACAGGCCCGGCCGCCAGAGGGGGCGTACGGGCCCGCGCGGACCTACCGCCGGTAAGCAGGCCCCGGAGGCGGCCTCGGGATCCCCAGCGGGCTCCTGGGGCCGCCCACGCCCCCCGCGGCGGCCCGGCCCCGCCTCGCGCGCTGACGGCGGCTCGCACCGGCCTCCGCCCGAGGGTCCCGGCCGGCCGGAATCGGGCTCAGCCCTCCCCGGCCCCGCCCACCGCTCCGGACCGGCCCGCCGCGGCGGCCCCGCCCGTCGGCGCGGGCTTCCCGGTGCGCAGCGCCGCGGCCATCCGCGCCAGCCCCTCGTAGGACGCGGTGCCGGTGACCACCGTGGTCACCCCCCGCTCCTCGCGGACCAGCGCGTCGTACCTGTCACCCGCGTAGCGCACCCACGCGCGGCCCTCGACCCGCTGCGTCGTGCTGGTCCTGTGCGCCCGCTGCGTGACGTCCTCGACGAACGCGGCCGCCTGGCCGTCGCTCTGCTCGACCGCCACGTACTCGTCGTCCGGGTCGAGGAAGCCCAGGTGCCAGGACGTGCCGCTCCCGGCGGCGGCCCGGGAGCCCGCGCCGGACAGGCCGCCCGCGGGCCGGTAGGACACGGAGGTCGCACGCCACCCGCGCGGCAGGCCGCCCGGCTCGGGCGCGGCCACCGGGTACGGCGCGGCGCGGCGGGCCAGGTCCAGGTCGACGCGGTAGTCGACCGTCCTGACGGAGTTGTCCCTGTCGTCGTCGTGCGGGATGCCGAAGGCGTAGATGCCCGCGGCGACGACGCCGATCGCCGCCAGCGAGAGCACCATGTCCCGGACTGTTTCCCTGCCTCGCATGCCTGCTGCCACGACCCCATGGTCTCTCATCCGGATGGCGCTCATGCGTGGGGTCCTCTGCTCACATTCGCGGCGAGGGGTTAGAGTCATGAACACCCTCGCCCTACGTGCCCCGAAAGGTGCGCAATCATGTCCGAGCATCACCTGCCGTCGCAGCTTGAGGTCAGTCCCGAAGCCCCCGACCGCAACCTCGCACTCGAACTGGTGCGGGTCACCGAGGCGGGCGCCATGGCGTCCGGCCGCTGGGTGGGCCGCGGCGACAAGAACGGCGCCGACGGCGCGGCCGTCAAGGCCATGCGGGCCCTCGTCCACACCGTGTCGATGAACGGCGTCGTCGTCATCGGCGAGGGCGAGAAGGACGAGGCGCCGATGCTCTACAACGGCGAGCGCGTGGGAGACGGGACCGGCCCGGAGTGCGACGTGGCCGTGGACCCGGTGGACGGCACGACGCTCACCGCGAAGGGTATGGCCAACGCCGTGTCGGTGCTGGCCGTCGCCGAGCGCGGGACCATGTTCGACCCGTCGGCCGTCTTCTACATGGACAAGCTCGTCACCGGCCCGGAGGCCGCCGAGTTCGTCGACATCACCGCTCCCGTCGGCGTCAACATTCGCAGGATCGCGAAAGCGAAGAAGTCCAGCCCCGAGGACGTCACCGTCGTGGTCCTCGACCGGCCCCGGCACGAGAACATCGTCAAGGAGATAAGGGAGGCGGGCGCCCGCATCAAGTTCATCTCCGACGGCGACGTGGCCGGCGCCATCATGGCCGTGCGCGAAGGCACGGGCGTGGACCTGCTGCTGGGCATCGGCGGCACGCCGGAGGGCATCATCGCCGCCTGCGCGATCAAGTGCCTCGGCGGCGTCATCCAGGCCAAGCTGTGGCCCAAGGACGACGAGGAGCGGCAGCGCGCGCTCGACGCGGGCCACGACCTGGACCGGGTGATGCTGACGGACGACCTGGTCAGCGGCGACAACGTGTTCTTCGTCGCCACCGGCATCACGGACGGCGACCTGCTGCGCGGCGTGCGCTACCGGGCCGAGACCGCGACCACCCAGTCGCTGGTCATGCGCTCGAAGTCCGGGACGATCCGGATGATCGACTCCACGCACCGGCTGTCGAAGCTGCGCGCCTACGCCTCGGTGGACTTCGACCGGGCGCGCTGACCGGCGCGGGCCGGGCCGCGCGGGGCCACGGGCTCGCGCGGCCCGGCGCAGGCCGGTGCGCGGCCGGAACTCCCGTCCCGCGCGGCGGCCTTCGCGACC
>NZ_JAVSCF010000065.1:0-25892 GCF_031932565.1 Streptomyces sp. B1866 | reverse complement strand
GCAGCCGCTCGCCGCGGCGGCCCGCGGCCAGGCGCCTGCCTGGTACGCGGGCGCGGCCGCGTCCGCCGCCTGCCTGGCCGCGCTCGCCCCGCTCGCCCACCGGGCCGTACCCGGCATCCCCCTCCAGGCCCTGCGGCTGCGCGCGGCCCTCGCCTGGCGGGTCAGCGCGTCGCTGTTCTCCCTGGACCTCCGGCAGGCCCACACCGCCGTACGCGCCCAGCGGCGGCGCGGCGCCCGGCCCGCGCTGCGCCTGCCCCCGCCGCGCCACCCCTGGCTGCTGGTGCCCTGGCGCGACGCGACCGGCCTGCTGCGCGCCCCGGGACGGCTCGGCTGGGCCGCCGCCTGCTGCGCGCTGGCCGCCGCGCTCGCCGTGGCCGCCTGCGGCCTCGACGGCCGCGCACGCTGGCTGGCCGCCGCGCTGGCCCTGAGCAGCGCGTACCTGTCCGCCGCACAACTCGCCGAGCCCGCGCGGGCCGACAGCGACGACATGCGCCGGTCGGCGGCCCTGCCGTACCCCTCCGGCACGCTGGCCCTGTGGCACGCGCTGGTGCCCGGCGCGCTGCTGGTCTGCGGCCTGGCCGCCGCCTGCGCGGTGTGCGCGGCCGGCGGCTGGTGGCACCCCGCGCTGCTGGTCCTGCTCGCCGCCGCGCCCGCGTGCGTGGCCGCCGCCCTGGTGAGCGCCTACCGCGGCCCGCTGCCCAGCCACCTGCTCATCGGCGCCGACACGCCGATGGGCAACACCGGCCCGGTGCAGGCCGCGGCCTGGTTCCTGCGCGCCCCGCTGGCCCTGCTCGTCACGACCGTGCCCGCCCTGGCCGCCGTGACCGCCAGCGGCCGCCTCGCGCCCGTACCGCTGCTGTGGCCGCTCGCCGTGGCGGCGGCGGGCCTGGCGTGGGCGCGCCGCACCGCACGCCGCCTGTACGCGTCCTGACGTGCGGTCACCGCGCGGCGGCGGTCACCGCACGGGCGCGTCGGCGCGCTCCAGCCGCTGGCTGCCCGAGGCCGTACGGTACGAGCGCACCCAGGCGGCGGTGGCGTCGCGGCGGGTCCGGTCGGAGAGCGCGTAGTAGTCCATCTGCGCGCGCTCGGCCGTCACGTCCAGCACACCGAAGCCGTGCGAGTCCAGGTCGATCCACTTCAGGTGCCGGTTGGCCAGTTGCAGCGCGCCCTCGGCGACCCGCGAGACGGTGTGCGGGTCCACCTTCAGAATGTCGTCGATGTTGTCCGAGGTCACCGAGGTCACCACGAACTCCGTCGCGACCGTGCCCGACAGCGGATAGGTGGCCGCCTCGCACGGCACCTCGCTCGCCCACGCCGAGTGGATGTCGCCGGTGAGGAAGACGGTGTTGCGCACGCCCGCCGCGCGCAGGTGGTCCAGCAGCTCCCGGCGGTCGGCGGTGTAGCCGTCCCACTGGTCGGTGTTGACCGCCAGGCCCTCGCGGGGCAGGCCGAGCAGGTCGGCCAGCGGGCGCAGCAGGTAGGCGGGCAGGGCCAGCAGGGCGACCGGCGAGATCATCACCGAGTTGCCCACCAGCCGCCAGGTGGCGTCGGACCGGCTCAGGCCCGCCTTCAGCCAGTCCATCTGCGCCCGGCCGGTGATCGTACGGTCCGCGTCGTCCGCGCCGTCGGGCCGGTCGGCCTGCGCGGAGCGGAAGGAGCGCAGGTCGAGCAGGCAGATGTCGGCCAGCCTGCCGTAGCGCAACTGCCGGTAGGTGGTCCCGGCGACGGACGGCCGCACCGGCATCCACTCGAAGTAGGCCCTCTTGGCGGCGGCGACGCGGGCGGCCCAGTCGCCCTCGGTGTCCGGCTGGTGGTTGACCGCGCCGGTCGCCGAGGCGTTGTCGGCGAACTCGTGGTCGTCCCAGATCGCGATCACCGGCAGCGCGGCGTGCAGGGCCGCGAGGTCCGGGTCGGTCTTGTAGGTGGCGTGCCGCAGCCGGTAGTCGGCGAGGGTGACGGTCTCCCGGGCGGGCCGGTGCGGGCGTACGACCGCGCCGCGCGCGGCGTACGCGCCGGTGGCGTACTCGTACACGTAGTCGCCCAGGTGCAGCACCGCGTCCAGGTCGCCGCGCCCGGCCAGGTGCCGGTACGCCGCGAAGTAGCCCGCCTCCCAGTTGGCGCAGCTGACCACGCCGAACCGCAGCCGGTCCACGGCCGCGTCCCGCGCGGGCGCGGTCCGGGTCCGCCCGACCGGCGAGTGCGCGCCGCCCAGGGTGAACCGGTACCAGTAGTCGGTGGCCGGGGCCAGCCCGCGCACGTCCGCCTTGACGGTGTGGTCGGCGTCCGGCCCGGTGCGCACCGTGCCGCTCGCGACGACCCGCGCGAAGCCCGCGTCGGCGGCCACGGCCCACCCGACCTCGCTGTCCGGCCCCCGGCCCGAGCCGGGCTCCGCGTCGGCGGAGGGCGTCACGCGCGTCCACAGCAGGACGCCGTCGGGCAGCGGGTCGCCGGAGGCGACGCCGTGCTGGAAGACGGGCACCTCGGCGCCGACGGCCGGGACCGAGGCCAGGGAGACCAGCGGAAGCAGCGCGGCGCCGGCGGCGGCGCCCTTGACGACGGTACGGCGGGGCGGGGTGCGCGGCGCGGGCGCGGGGGTGGTGGACACGGGACGGGATGCTACGGGTGCGGCAGGACAGGCGGATAGTCCCACGAGCCGCCCCGCTCCGCGCCGCCGCGGTACGGCCGCCCGCGCGGCTATTCCAGCCCGTCGGCGTCCTCGGGCGTGCCGCGGGCCAGTTCGGCGAGGGCGTCCAGTGCGCGGACTAGGGTGTCCCGCGGCGGGGAGGCGAGCGCGAGCCGCACGGCGGCGGGCGCGCGGGCGGGCCCGGCGGCGAACGCGGCGGCCGGAGTGACGGCGATGCCCAGCCGGGCCGCCGCGGCGACGAAGGTCTCCGCCCGCCACGGCTCGGGCAGCTCCCACCAGCAGTGGTAGGCGTGCGGGTCGGCCCGGACGGCCTCCCCGGCGAGCCGGTCGGCGACGATCCGCTGGCGGGCCGCCGCGTCCTCGCGCTTCGCCGCCTCCATGGCGGCCGCGGTGCCGTCGTGGATCCACCGCTCCGCCGCCTCCAGCGCGAAACGGGAGGCGAGCCAGCACCCCGACCGCAGTGCGGAGGCGACGCGCCGGGCCAGGTCCGGTGGCGTGACCAGGAACCCGAGCGTCAGACCGGGCGCCAGCCGCTTGGACAGGCTGTCCACCAGGAGGGTGCGGTCGGGGGCGAGGGCGGCCAGCGGGGCCAGGTCGGGGCGCAGGAAGCCGTAGACGGCGTCCTCGATCGCGTAGAGCCCGCGCTCGCGCAGCACGTCGGCCAGGTCCGCGCGCCGCCCGGCGGGCATCGTGACGCCGAGGGGGTTGTGCAGAGCGGGCTGGAGGTAGACCGCGCGCAGCCGCGGTCCGGTGGCGAGCCCGTCCGGGACCAGGCCGTCCTCGTCCATCGCCAGCGGGACGAGCGTGACGCCGAGGCGGGCCGCGACGCCCTTCACGAGGGGGTAGGTGAGCGGTTCCACCCCCAGCCGCTCGCCGGGCGGCACCAGGGCGGCGACCGCGGCCGCGAGGGCCTGCCTGCCGTTGCCCGCGAAGAGCAGCCGCCCCGGGTTCGGCGCCCAGCCCGCGCGGGCCAGCAGGGCGGCGGCGGCCTGCCGCGAGCCCGGGGTGCCGACCGCGCCCGCCGCCCGCAGCGCCGAGGCCATCGCGTCCGGCCGCAGCAGCCCGCGCAGGCTCCGGGCCAGCAGCTCGGGCTGGCCGGGCAGGACGGGAAAGTTCAGCTCCAGGTCGACGCGCGCCCCGCCCGGCTCGGCGAGCGCGGGCTCGTCCGGCGGCGCCGCAGCCCGTACGAACGTGCCGCGGCCCACCTCGCCCACCGCTAGGCCGCGTCGCACCAGCTCTCGGTAGACCCGCGCGGCGGTCGAGGCGGCGATGCCGTGCTGCCGGGCGAACCGGCGCTGCGGCGGCAGGCGCTCGCCGGGGCGCAACCGCCCCTCGGCGATGTCGCCCGCGAGCGCGTCGGCGATCACCCGGTAGTCGGCCAACGTCTCCTCCTGTGTCCCGCCCTGTTCTGACAATTGCACTGAGAGCAATATTTCGATTGCACCGAGCATAGCCCCCGCCTAGCCTCGGTGAAACAGCCGGAGAAGACCGGAGCAGAGGCAGGACGGGGTGAGGGCGATGAACGAGGTCTTCCTGGGCGGTCCGGACGCGGTCACCGTGGCGTACGAGGACCGCGGCGCGGGCGAGCCGCTGGTCCTCGTCCACGGACATCCCTTCGACCGCTCGATGTGGCAGCCGCAGACCGAGCACTTCTCCCGCGCCGGCCACCGCGTGATCGCCCCGGACCTGCGGGGCTACGGCGCCACCACGGTCGTGCCGGGCACGACGCCGCTGGAGGCGTTCGCCCGCGACCTCGCCCGGCTGCTCGACCACCTCGGCGTCGAGCGCTTCGTCCTGGGCGGCCTGTCCATGGGCGGGCAGATCGCGCTGGAGTGCTACCGGCTCTTCCCGGACCGGATCCGCGCCCTGCTGCTCGCCGACACCTTCGCCGCGGCCGACACCGAGGCGGGCCGCGCGACCCGCCGCGCGACGGCCGACCGGCTGCGGCGCGAGGGGATGGCGGGCTACGCCGAGGAGGTGCTGACCCGGATGGTGGCGCCGTACAACGNACCGGCTGCGGCGCGAGGGGATGGCGGGCTACGCCGAGGAGGTGCTGACCCGGATGGTGGCGCCGTACAACGTCACGGCCCGGCCCGCGGTGGCCGCGCACGTGCTGCGCATGATGCGCGGCGCCCCGGCCGAGGGCGCCGCGGCCGCCCTGCGCGGCCGGGCCGAGCGGCCCGACTACACCGGCATGCTGCCGCGCGTGTCCGTGCCGACGCTCGTCGTGGTCGGCGCCGACGACACGTTCACCCCGGTCGGCGACGCCCGCCTCATCCAGGAACGCGTGCCGGGCGCGGTGCTGGAGGTCATTTCCGGCGCCGCCCACCTGCCGAACCTGGAGCGCCCCGCCGAGTTCAACGCCGCGCTGGCACGCTTCCTCGACGCCCTGCCCTGCTGACGCCCGCCCGCCCCGCTCCGGCCGGTCTCCCGGTCGGGTCGGCGGCGGGGGCGGTCAGGTCCAGAAGGACGACGGGAGTTCCGCGCGGGCGCGCTCGTGAAGGTCGCGGGCGGACTCGTTGCCGAGGTGGGGTTCGATGCTCTTCAGCATGGTGGCGACACCTTTGTCGGTACTGCCGGACCGTACGTACGGGTAGTCGGTCAGCACCTCCTGCCACGTGGCGCACGCCTCGTCAAGCCGACCGGCCTTGAACTGCCGGTCCGCCAGTAGCAGGTTGATCTCCGTGCGCCCCCGACGCCGCTCCGGTGGACGCAGGGCGTTCGACCCCCGCAGGCTCTCGATGGCTCCCGAGAGGTCACCGCTGTAGTACTGGACGTACCCCAGCACCTGAAGTTGCGCAGGTCGGCCATACCCGCTCGACGCGTCATCGACTTCCGACTGCTCCAACGACCGGTCCGCGACGTTGAAACTGTCCAACGCCTTCCGCCGATCGCCGAATCCGGCAGCGGAGGCCGCGCAGCAGCCGAGGATGAACGCCCGCTTGCGCGGAGCCGCCGACCGCAGCGAAACATCAGCGGCGGCGTCTGCGAGCTGGACAGAACGCTGATGTTGATTCAGCTTCAGCGCTTGGACGCCCATGGTGCGCAGCGTGGTGCCGTACCACTGGGTATCACCGGCTGCTTTCGCCAGCTCCAGCGACTTCTTGTAGTACTGGTCCGCAAGCCCGTGCAGCTCGTCATCCACGGCCATCCAACCGGCCATGTGGCATACCTGGGCCGCCGCGGATAACATCGCGGACCGCACAGCCTCCGGGCCGTCGGCGCGCAGGTACGGGATCACGGTGTCTTGCAGGAATGTCGCCACAGGGGGCCGCGCCCGTCGTCCCCCGACCCGCGCTTCAAGGTCCCAGAACTGCTCAGTGAGCTTGTGGACGGCTTCAACGTCGGACATGCCGACCCGCTGAGCTTGCCCGCCCCGTACCGCCGTCACTCTGGCCGTCGTGTCGTCCCACCGTGGGACGCTGAGCGAGGCCGACGAGGCGAGACCGGCGTTGACGATGCTGCGGCGCGAGGGGTCCATGTCGCTCCCGATGAGGTCGGCCAACTCTTCAACGATATCCGCGCATTCGTGCCGCGAATCGTTGACAGGGGGAACGGTGGCCAGGAGTTTGTCGAGTGCTGCCAGCAGCTCTTTGGAGGCGCACTGCGTGCCGTTGAGCACTCTGGACAGGTACGCCTGGTCGTACCGCATCAGCTTCGCGGCCTTGCGCATGCTCAGCCCGCGATCGCTCAGCGCTTGCGTCACAGCCCGCTTGAAGTCCCCTGAGCCGTCCATGCGGGCCACAGTAATAGTCATCGCTCGGTCATCGACAACTTACTTCCTGTCACCATCCCCGTGGGTGAAGACTCGTTCCCGTCGCAGCCGAAGGGGACGACGACATGACCGACACGCACGCCCCCGCACCTCTCGTGTTCATCTACGACAGGTGCGCCACTCAGTACCAGGAAGAGCTGGTCGAGCGCATCGCGCGGTGCCAGGAGTACGCCCGCGAGCACCGATGGGAGATCGCCGGGAGCTGGACGGACTTCGCGGACGACGCGCTGAGCGCCCGGCGCCCGCAGTGGTACTCGATGGCGGATCAGATGGCGCGCTTCGCGGCGGGCCGACCCGTGGTCTGCCTGGTCCCGGACTGGCACCGGATCTCCCATGACGCGGCCACCCGCCAGGACCTGTGCCGGGCCGTACGCATGGCCGGAGGGCACTGCGAAACGCTCGCCGGGCAGACCGACACCTGGGCCGGAACCTGCGCCCGGCGCACTCCGCCCCCGCCCTCCTCGGTGGCGTAACCGGACCGGGAGCCGCACCCACCGGTCACCATCAGACCCCCGGACGGCGGGCCGACTCCAGCCCCCGCCGTCCGGGCCCCGTCCCTCCGGCGGACGGTCGAGCCGCTGCTCCTCGCGGGCTCCCGCCGCCGGATCGCGCCGCGTGGCCCGAGGTGTCCGGGCCACTGCGCGGCGCGGGCGTCGCCGTAGCCCCCGTTAGTCGGCGACGCGGGACGAGGGGGCGCCGGAGCTCCGCACCGGGCGGAGACCGGCGCCCCCTTTACCGCCCCGGCGGCCTACGTCCGGACGTCGAACCGCCGGGTGCCGGCCACCGACGGCGGCTCACGCCTCCTGGGTCCAGGACACCGAGCAGGCCAGGCCCCTGCGGTCCGGATCCGAAGAGCTGAAGCCGCCCTTGAAGTAGCCGATGATGTACTCCGTACCGCGTTCGAGGACGACGTCCGTGAAGGTTTCCTGGTCGGTGTGCTTCTCGCTCTTGACCTGGAGGTGCCGCTTCGGCTTGACGTCCTTGTCGTACAGCACTCCCGTGTCCTGGCCCTCCCACAGCCCGGCCCAGTCGCCGTCCTCTCCGGGGAGCATGCCCTGGGGGAGCTGGTACTGGAAGGTCTGGGAGGTCGAACCGATACCCACCCGGCTGACGCCGGGTGAGACGTAGCTGAAGTCCTTCCCGGACGCGGGTATGAAGGCCGTGGAGCACACTCTGGACACGCTGTCCCCGACGGCGTAGGCGATCAGGTACGGCAGATTGCCGATCTGGAGACTGGAGAACACGTCGGAGCCGTCGGGCTGGTCCACCCGGACAGGGTTGTGGTTCAGCGGCTTGGCGTTGCGCGGCACCGACGAGGTCGGCGTCTGCCAGATGTACACGGTATTGCCGTACTTCTTCGGCAGGTTGCCGGGCATGGTGGCGAAGTTGTAGGTGGCCGTGTCACCACCGACGTTCGCGATCGTCAGCCCGGTCGTGAGCTGGGTGTCCACCGACCGGTCGAGCAGTTGGGTAGCCATGGTCGTCCCTTCCTGGCCGTTGCGGGTGTGGGGAACCTCGGCCTGCGTGCCTGTCCCCGGCGCCCCCTCGGCGCGCCCCTTAGGGTTGCCAGGGCCGGATGGGTGAAACGGCCGCCTCGCGCCCTCACCCGTTCGGCGCAGCACGCGGTGCCGGATCGCCCGGCGCGGCGGTCAGGAGCCGAACGGCACCGGCACCCGCGGCTCGCCCTGCCAGAAGCGGAAGTACTCCTGACCCCAGTACGTGTCCCACTCGGACACGTCCAGCGCCCGCATCAGCGCGTCGACGCCGTCGAAGAAGGCGTGGTTGACGCTCGGAATCCACAGCACGCCGAACACCGCCAGCAGCCCGAACGGCGCGAACGGCTCCACCTGGCGGCGCAGCGCCGGGGACAGCCACGGCTCCACGATGCCGTACCCGTCCAGGCCCGGCACCGGCAGGAGGTTCAGGATCGCCGCCGTCACCTGGAGCAGGGCCAGGAACGCGAGGGCGTAGCGGAAGACGTCCGGCACGCCGTCCAGCGCGTGCAGCCAGAAGGGAGCGGTCAGCGCGGCGGCGAACAGGATGTTGGTCAGCGGGCCCGCCGCCGAGATCAGGCTGTGCCGCCAGCGGCCCCGGATGCGGTGCCGCTCGATGAACACCGCGCCGCCCGGCAGGCCGATGCCGCCCATGACGACGAAGAGGACGGGCAGCACGATGCTCAGCGCCACGTGGGTGTAGCGCAGCGGGTTGAGGGTCAGGTAGCCCTTGGCGCCCACGGTCAGGTCGCCGCTGTGCAGGGCGGCGCGCGCGTGTGCGTACTCGTGCAGGCACAGCGAGACGATCCAGCCGGAGACGACGAAGAGGAAGACGCCGAAGCCGGGGCTCGCGCCGTACTCCTTCCACACCGCCCACGCGGACGCGGCCATGACCGCGACCAGGGCCAGGAAGACGGGGCTGATCTGTCTGTCGTGGCGGGTGGCGGCCGTGGTCATGGCGGGGCCTTTCGTACGGGGCGGGGCGGTGCGGGCGGCGTAGGGGGAACGGCGTGCGGGGGGCGGCGAGTTCCGCCGGGCGGCGCGCGGCGTGCCCCGCGCGCCCCGGCGGCGGGCGGTCCCGGCGGTCCACGACAATAGAGCCGTGCGCTACGGCATCCTCGGCACCACCCAGGCCCACCGCGGCGACGGCACCCTCGTGCCCCTGGGCGGCGCCCGGCTGCGCGCGCTGCTGGCCGCCCTGGCCCTGGACCCGGGACGGGTGCGTACCGCCGGGGCGCTCATCGGCGAGGTGTGGGCCGACGAGCCGCCCGCCGACGGGGGCGGCGCGCTACAGGCCCTGGTCGGGCGGCTGCGGCGGGTGCTCGGCCGGGACGCCGTGCGGTCCGCACCGGGCGGCTACCGGCTGGCCGCCGACCCGGACGACGTGGACCTGTTCCGCTTCGAGCGGCTGGTGGACGAGGGCGCCTCGGCGCTCGCCGACGGCGACCCGGCCAAGGCCGCCGCCGCCCTGGACGACGCCCTCGCCCTGTGGCGCGGCCCGGCCCTGGCCGACCTGCCCGACGCCGCGGCCCCGGCCGCCCGCGCCGAGGCGCTGCGGCTGACCGCGTACGCCGCGAGCGCCGAGGCCGACCTGGCCCTGGGCCGCGCCGAGCGGACCCTGCCCGTCCTCGCCGAGCTGTGCCGCGACCACCCGCTGGACGAGGCCCTGCTGGCCCTGCGGATCCGCGCGCTGCGCGACAGCGGCCGTACGGCGGAGGCGCTGGCCGCGTACGAGTCGGGGCGCGCCGAGCTGGCCGACCGCCTCGGCGCGGACCCCGGGCCCGGGCTGCGCGCCCTGCACGCGGAGCTGCTGCGGCCCGTTCCGGCCACCGCCGCGGCGTCCGCGGGCGGCGGTCCCTCGGACTTCCGGCCCCCGGAGGGCGTACGGGCCCAGGGCGCCGCCGCCCCCGGGGGAGCGGAGCGGGGGGTCGCGGCGGGCGGCGGCCCCGCGTCCGGCCGCGTCCGGTCCGGTGCCCCGCCCGGCAACCTGCGCGCCCGCCTGACCAGCTTCGTCGGCCGCGAGACCGACCTGGCCGTGCTGCGCGCGGACCTGGTCGCCCACCGGCTGGTGACCCTGACCGGAGCGGGCGGCGCCGGGAAGACGCGGCTGTCGCAGGAGGCCGCCGACGCGGTCGCCGCCCGCTGGCCGGACGGCGTCTGGCTCGCCGAGCTGGCCCCCGTGGACGAACCCGGCACCGTCCCCGAGGCGGTCCTCACCGCGCTCGGGGCACGGCAGACCGTGCTGAGCGCCACCAGCGAGGCGCTGCGCGCCGCCACCGACCCCGAAGGGTCCGACGCGCTCGCGCGGCTCGCCGAGCACTGCGCGCCGCGCCGCATGCTGCTCGTGCTCGACAACTGCGAACACGTCGTGGACGCCGCCGCCCGCCTCGCCGACTTCCTGCTCGCCCGCTGCCCCGGCGTGACCGTGCTCGCCACCAGCCGGGAACCGCTCGCCGTGCCCGGCGAGGTGGTGCGGCCCGTGGAGCCGCTGCCCGACCCGGTGGCCCTGCGGCTGCTGGGCGAGCGGGGCGCGGCCGCCCGCCCCGGCTTCCGCACCGGCGGCGACCCGGAGGCGTGCGCCGAGATCTGCCGCCGCCTGGACGGCCTGCCGCTGGCGATCGAACTGGCCGCCGCGCGGCTGCGGATGCTCACCCCGCGGCAGATCGCCGACCGCCTGGACGACCGCTTCCGGCTGCTGACCGGCGGCCACCGCACCGTACTGCCGCGTCAGAAGACGCTGCGGGCGGTGGTCGACTGGTCCTGGGACCTGCTGGACGAGCCCGAGCGGACCGTGCTGCGCCGCCTGTCGGTCTTCGCGGGCGGCTGCGACCTGGCCCTGGCCGAGGCGGTGTGCGCGGACGGCCCGCCCGGTGCGCCCGGCTCGACCGGAGCGGACGGCCCGACCGGCGTCGACGCGCGCGACGTGGCCGCCCTGCTGGGGTCGCTTGTCGACAAGTCGCTCGTGGTCGCCGCCCCGGCCGACGGCGACGAGATGCGCTACCGCCTGCTGGAGACCGTCGCCGAGTACGCCGCGGAGCGGCTGGCCGAGGCGGGGGAGCGGGCGGCGGCCGAGCGGCGGCACGTCGTCGCGTACCGGGAGCTGGCCCGCGCCGCCGACCCCCTGCTGCGCGGCCCCGGCCAGCGGACCTGGCTGGCCCGGCTGGAGCGGGAGCACGACAACCTGCGGGCCGCGCTGCGCCGAGCGGTCGCCGCGAGGGAGGAGCAGGACGCGCTGTGCCTGGTGCTGTCGCTGAGCTGGTTCTGGCAGCTGCGCGGCCACCGCGGCGACGCCCGCCAGTGGTCGGCCGCGGCCGCCGCGCTGGGACCCGACCCGTTCGCGCCGCCGGTCGTCCCCGCCGAGCCGCTGGCGGTCGCGCTCACGCAGGTGGCGCCGCCCTACCCGCCCGATGTGCTGGCCGAGGCCCGGCGCGGGGTGCGCCTGGTGGGCCTGGCCAACATCGAGGGCGACATGGGGCGGCGGGACAGCCCGGAGGCCCGGCGCGAGCTGGCGGGCATCGTCGCCGCCTACCAGCCCGGCCTGCCGCAGACCGTCCGGATTCCGGGCGTCATGTGGTTCTACGCGGTCCTGCTGACCGGTGACTTCACCGGGCTGCGGCAGGTGGTCGACACGGCGGTGGACACCGCCCGGGGCCTCGGCGGCGGCTGGGAGCTGGGCTTCGCGCTGCTGCTGCGCGCCAAGATCCTCAACGACCGGTCGGACAGAGCCGGGGGCGTGCACCGGGACGCCGACGAGTGCCTGAGGGTCTTCACCGAGATCGGCGACGCCTGGGGGGTGGCCGAGGCGCTGTCCGAACGCGGCTGGGCCCGCGAGCAGCGCGGCGTGCACGACCTCGCCGCCGAGGACTACCGGGCGGCCGTCCGGCTCGCCGAGGAGTTGGGCGCGCGGGCGCAGGTGTGGCTGCTGCGCACCCGGCTCGCGAGCGTGTCCATCGAGAGCGGTACGGACCCGGACGGCGGGGAGCGGGTGCTGCGGGAGGTGGTCGCGCTGGAGGGGCGCATGGGCGGCGAGGCGGTCACCTACGCCCGTATCCAGCTCGCCATGCGGTGCGGGGCCACCGGGCGCACCGCGGAGGCGCGGGCCCATCTGGACTACCTGCTGCGGCTGTTCGGCAACCGGGCGCTGGGTCTCTTCGAGGGCCTGGTGGGAGGGCTGCTCGCCTGGCTGGACGGCCTGGACGGCGCGTACGGCCGGGCGCTGTCGCGGGTACGGGAGGCGCTGGCCAAGACCGACGACCCGATCACCCGCATGGTCGCGCCGCACCTGCCGCTCGCGCAGCTGCTCACCGGCGCCCGCGCGCTGGCCGGGCTCGGCGGCCAGGAGCGGGCCGCCGCCGCGGCGCGGCTGGTCGGGGCGTACGACGCGCTGTGGCCGCCGGGGTACTACGCGCTGGCCTCCGAGCGGCGCAACCGGGCGGCGGCCGAGGCGGCGGCCCGGTCGGTACTGGGCGACGCGGCCTACGAGCGGGCGCGCGCCGAGGGCGGCGGCCTCACCCTGAGCCAGGCCGCCGCCCTGCTGTGAGCCCGGGCCGGCCTGACGCGGGAGCCGGCCCGGGCTCGTCTACGGCCCGCCGCGGTGCACGGCGGGGCCGGTGCGACCGGCGGGGCGCGCGGCCGCCCCGCCGGTCACGGGACGTCCCGGGAACACCACGGGACGTCCTGTGAACACGCTGAACCGGATCGCGGGCCAGGCCCGGCGCGCGGCCGCCCCGCCCGGCGGCCCGAACGGCTGTTTTCCGCCAGCCCGGACCCGTCCGCTGGTCACCGGCCAGCATGTTTGTCTGCTTTTCGGGTTCAGGTCGTGCTGCCGGACTCCTACGGTGGACCGGGGCCCTCGCGAGCGCGGCACCTCGCGAACGGCGGCAGCGGCCCGAGTGGTCCGGCAGGTGGCACGTGCGGTGAGACACGTTCGGTGAGACACGTTCGGTGAGACTCGGAAAACCGAAAAACGGGGGGCGGTCCTGTCATGGGCAAAATCGAGACCAAGGGTGTCTGGAGCAGCGTCAGCGTGGACCCTTCGACGTTCCACGGCCTGGGCGGCAACCACATCAGATGGGGCGACGTCCCGGACGCCAAGAGGAGCGGTTATCTCTTCCGGGGACGCACCCCCGAGGCGGACCTCGACGGTACGGAATTCGTGCTCGGCACGCTCACGCACTACAACTTCCGTATTCCGATGTCGCAGCCCGACGAGTTCGACGTGTTTCTCGACATCGTGGTGACCTTCCAGGACGACGGGACCAAGGTCGACCTCCCCGCGCTGCGTTTCCACCACCACGAGACGCCCAACGTGGGCGGCGACGTGGACGACGTGGTCCACCTGCCGAAAATCGACAGGCACCCGGTGGTGAAGATCGGCGGCGAGTCGTACCGGGTGAACATCACCGGTTTCACGACGGACAGTGAACGCCACGCCGAATGGTTCGTCAGCCCCGAGGGCAAGAGCAGCAGCGGCCAGATCAAGGCCCAGTTCGCCCGCGTCGGCGAGCCGAACAGCTACATCTCGCACGTGCAGGTGGGCAGCGACCCGTCGAGCCCGCGGGCCGACGACTACGTCGAGATCCTGAACGGCGGCGCCGAGCCGGCCGACATCTCCGGCTGGAAGCTTCGGGCCGATGACGCCGGGCACGAGTTCACCTTCCCGACCGGTGCGACGATCCAGCCCGGTCGTCGCGTCCGGGTCTACACCGACACGGTCCACCGCCAGTACGGCGGCTACTCCTACGGCGTCGGGAGCCCGGTCTGGAACCACGAGGGCGACACCGCGCTCCTGGAGGACGCCGACGGCAACACGGTGTCGGTCCTCCCCTTCGACCGGTAGGCCCCGGCTGCCGGGTCCCGGCCCAGGACGCTGCGGCGGCCCGAGCCGGGCCCCGGCCCCGGGTACGCCCGCCCGAGGCGCCGCGGGGTGGCCCGGAAGCCCCCCGGCCGGGCGCGCCGCCGCCGAAAGGCCCTGCCCTGTCAGCCGCGCCCGGAACCCTGTCCGGAGCCGCGCCCGGCGAGTCGGCCGGGGAGCGGAGCGAGCGGGTGGTCCGCCGCCCCGCCGCTCACGTCTTGTTGCGGAACTTCGCCACCGCCAGCGGCGCCGTCACCGCCGTGATGCCCAGCGCCCACAGCAGCGTGATGACCGCGGGGCCCGTGGCCGAACCCTGGTCGATCATCAGCGCGCGGGACGCGTCCGCGAGCTGCGACAGGGGGTTGTAGTCGGTGAACGTCTGGAGCCAGCCCGGCATGGTGGCCGGCTTGGCGAAGATGGACGAGCCGAACTCCAGCGGCATGATCACCATGAAGCCCACGCCCTGCACCGCCTGAGCCGTCCTCAGCGACAGCCCGAGCAGCATGAACACCCAGGTCAGCGAGGCGCCGAAGGCCAGCGCCAGCACCACGGCGGCCAGCAGCTGCGGTATGTCGGTCTTCAGGTCGAAGCCCATGATGAAGCCGACGGTCAGCAGGATGACGGTCGACACCAGCATCCGGCCGATCTCCACGGTGAGCTTGGCGATCAGCACCGACGACCGGGCGATGGGCATCGTGCGGAACCGGTCCATCACGCCCTTGCGGAAGTCCTCGTTGACGCCCGTGCCGACGGACATCGCGATCTGGATGCCGCCCATCGCCATCATGCCGGGGATGAAGTAGTCCACGTAGGCGTCCTGGTTGCCGGACACCGCGCCGCCGAAGACGTACACGAACAGCAGTGTGAAGATGATCGGCATCAGGACGGCGTCGAACATCGACTCCGGATCCTGTCTGATCTGCAGGGCGTTGCGGCGCACCAGCGCGCCGATGTGCCGCAGGTTGGCGCGCGGTCCGATGCGGCCCTCGCCGGACGGCGTCTGCGCGGGCAGGGTCACTGTCGCGGCGCTCACGCGGCGACCTCCTCGTAGGTCTCGGCGGCCTGGCCGGACTGGTCGCCGGGGTTGCCGGGGCCGGTGCGGCCGGGCTCGTGGGCGGACGTCTTCTGGCCGGTGAGGGCCAGGAAGACCTCGTCCAGGCTGGGCAGGTGGGTGTCGATGCCGGAGACGGCGAAGCCGCGCGCGCCCAGCAGCCCGATCACCGCGGTCAGCTGCTCGTCGCTGAGGATCGGCACGTTGACCAGGCCCTCGGCGGTGTCGGCGGTCGCGCCGCCCACGCCGTCGAGCCCGGCCTGGGCGAGGGCGCCGACCATGCGGGTCAGCTCGCCCGGGTCCGCCGGGCGTATCTGGAGGGTGCGGCCGCCGACCTTGGCCTTCAGCTCGTGCACCGTGCCCTCGGCGATGACCTTGCCGCGGTCGATGACGGTCAGCTCGTCGGCCAGCTGCTCGGCCTCTTCCATGTACTGCGTGGTGAGCAGCACGGTCGAGCCGTCGGCGACCATGCGCCGGATCTCGTCCCAGACCTCGTTGCGCGTGCGCGGGTCGAGGCCGGTGGTCGGCTCGTCCAGGTACAGCACCGCGGGCCGGCCGATCATGGAGGCGGCCAGGTCCAGACGGCGGCGCATGCCGCCCGAATACTGCCCGGCGGGCCGCTTGGCGGCCTCGGTCAGCGAGAACCGCTCCAGCAGCTCGTCCGCCCGGCGCCGGGAGTCCCCGCGGGACAGGTCCAGCAGGCGGCCGATCATGTAGAGGTTCTCCCAGCCGGACAGCTTCTCGTCCACCGACGCGTACTGCCCGGTGAGGCCGATGGTGCGGCGCAGCTGCCGCGGCTGGCGCACCACGTCGAACCCGGCCACGACGGCCGTGCCCGCGTCGGGCTTCAGCAGGGTGGACAGGCAGCGCACGAGCGTGGTCTTGCCCGCGCCGTTCGGCCCCAGGACACCGAGGACGGTGCCCTCCCGCACGTCGAGGTCCACGCCGTCGACCGCTCTGGTGGTCCCGAAGTGCTTGACGAGCCCCCGTACTTCGACGGCGTTCCCGCCGCCTGGTTTCGTTCCTTGTCGCGTCATGCCCCCACCTTGACAGCCGCCACTGACAATCCGCCGACAGGCGGCGGACAGCCCGCCGACGGGGGGTGTCGGCGGGCTGTCGGTGTGCCGCGGCGGCCTCGCGCCGACCCGCGGCCAGGCGGGCCGGGCGGCTCAGCGGACCGGGCGGGCCGGCGGGCGCGGCCCGGGGGCGTGCGCGGCCGGGGCCGCGGCGGCCCGGCGGGCGGACGCCCGGCGGCCGGCCCGGATCAGTGGTACGAGTGCTCCTCGGCCGGGTAGTGGCCGCCCACCACGTCGTCGGCGAACGCCCTGGCCGCGTCGCCCAGAGTCCGGCGCAGGTCCGCGTACTGCTTGACGAAGCGCGGCACCCGGCCGCCGGTGAGGCCGGCCATGTCGGTCCACACCAGCACCTGCGCGTCGCAGTCCGGGCCGGCGCCGATGCCGACGGTCGGGATGTGCAGGGAGCGGGTGACCTCCGCGGCCAGCTCGGCCGGGACCAGCTCCAGCACGACCGCGAAGGCGCCCGCGTCCTGCACGGCCTTGGCGTCGCGCAGCAGCTGCTGCGCCGCCTCCTCGCCGCGGCCCTGCACCGGGTGCCCGCCGTAGGCGTTGACGGACTGCGGGGTGAAGCCGACGTGCGCCATGACGGGGATGCCGGAGCGCACCAGCAGCTCGATCTGGTGGGCGGACCGCTCGCCGCCCTCCAGCTTGACCGCGCCGACGCCGGCCTCCTTCACCAGCCGGGTCGCGTTGCGCAGCGCCTGCACGGCGCCCTCCTGGTACGCGCCGAACGGCAGGTCGCCGACGATCAGGGCGCGGCTGGTGCCGCGCACGACGGCGGCCGCGAGGATGGTGACCTCGTCCATCGTGACCGGCACGGTGGACTCGTAGCCGAGGTGACAGTTGCCCATCGAGTCGCCGACGAGCATGACCGGGATGCCGGCCTCGTCGAAGACCGACGCGGTGGTGGCGTCGTAGGCGGTGAGCATGGGCCAGCGCTCGCCGCGCTCCTTGGCGGCGGCGATGTCGCGGACGGTGACACGCCGGGAACTCTTGCCCCCGTACAGCGCCTTCACGGCCGGGGCGGCCTTGCTGCTGTCGGGAAGGTTCCGGGCAGGGCTGACGTGCGTCATTGCAGGTGCTCCTGTTCGTCATCTCGAAGCGCCCTTACGGCGTCTCCGGACACCACCCATGCTGGCACGCGCCGCCGTCGGCGGGAAGGGGTGGCCACGGCGTGAAAAACCGTGTGAAAACCGCCTTCCAATACGAGACGGTTCCGTATCGGAACGGGTTAGCCTGGTCCGTATGACAACCCCTTCCGGCGCGGCGCCCGCCGGGGACGACCCGGGCCGCGTCTCCGAGACGGTCCACCGAAGACGGTGGGCCATCCTCGCCGTCCTGATGGCCAGCGTCGTGGTCGTCGTCCTGGACAACTCCATCCTCAACGTGGCGATGAAGACGATCGCCTCCCCCGAGCCCACCGGCCTGGGTGCCACCCAGAGCGAGCTGGAGTGGGCGATCAACTCGTACACGCTCGTCTTCGCCGGGCTGCTGTTCACCGCCGGCCTGCTCGGCGACCGGCTCGGCCGCAAGAAGGTGCTGCTCGGCGGCATGGCGGTGTTCGGCCTCGGCTCGGTGCTCGGCGCCTTCTCCGGCTCGCCCGAGGAGCTGATCGGCTACCGCGCGCTGATGGGCCTCGGCGCGGCCTTCGTGATGCCCGCCACCCTGGCCATCCTCGTGAACGTCTTCGAGCGCGAGGAGCAGGCCAGGGCCATAGGGATATGGGTCACGGCGGTGGGCGGCGCCATCGCGGTCGGCCCCATCACCGGCGGCCTGCTGCTGGAGCACTTCTGGTGGGGCTCGGTCTTCTTCGTCAACGTGCCCGTCGTCGTCCTCGGGCTCGTCGCCATGGCGCTGCTCGTGCCCGACTCGCGCGACCCGGCGCCCGGCCGCCTCGACCCGCTGGGCGTGGTGCTGTCCGTCATCGGTCTCGTACTGCTGGTGTACGGCATCATCAAGGGCGGGCAGCTCGCCGACTTCACCGACCCGCAGGTGCTCGGCACGATCGGCGGCGGGCTCGCCGTGCTGGTCCTGTTCGTGGTCCACGAGAAGCGCGGCGACCACCCGGCCATCGACATGGCGTACTTCCGCAGACCCGCCTTCTCGGCCGCCGTCGTCGCCGTCGGCCTGGTCTTCTTCGCCCTTATGGGCGTGACGTTCTTCAACGTCTTCTACACGCAGAGCGTGCGCGGCTACTCCGCGCTCCAGGCCGGCCTGCTCGTCCTGCCGCTGGCCGCCGCCCAGCTGTTCTTCGCGCCCCGCGCGCGGCTGGCCGTCGACCGCTTCGGCGCCCGCGCGGTGTGCACGGCCGGCATGCTGCTGATCGCCGCGGCCATGAGCGGGTTCCTGCTGATGGACGCGGACACGCCGATCTGGGTGCTGGAGGTCATGCTCTTCCTCCAGGGCGTGGGCATGGCGCACATCATGCCGCCCGCCACCGTCTCGATCATGCAGGCGCTGCCACGGGAGAAGGCCGGCTCCGGGTCGGCGGTCAACAACACCTTCCGGCAGGTCGGCGGCGCGCTCGGGGTGGCCGTCCTGGGCTCGGTGCTGTCCACCACCTACCGCGACGGCATCGAGGACACGCTGGCGTCCGTGCCCGGCCTGTCCGCCTCGGCCCGGCACGCCGCGGGCGAGTCCGTCGAGGCCACCCTCGGCGCCGCCGACCGGCTGGGGCCGCGGGGAGACGCGCTGGTGGGCCCCGCGCACGACGCCTTCCTCCACGCCATGCACGTCACCGCGCTCGGCGCGGCGGCCGTGGCGGTCTTCGGCGCGCTGATCGTCGCCGTGTTCCTGCCGGGGCGGGACGCGGCCGGAGGCGGGCCGGAGGCCCCCGAGCCGACCGAGCGGGCCGAGGCGGGTGCGGGCCGATGACGGTCCGGCCCGGACCGGACCCGGGGGCCGCCCCCGCGGTCCCCGCCCGGGCCGCACCCCCGGCTGAGCCCGGTCGCGCGGCGGGGGCGGCGGCCCCGACCCCGACGGCCCCGGCGGCGGGCTCCGGTAGCCGCACGCGCGGGCGGCCGCGCAGCCCGGAGGCGGACGCCGCGATCGTCGAGACCGTGCTGCGGCTGCTGGAGGACGGCGTCACGGTCAGCGAGCTGTCGATCGAGCGGATCGCCCGCGAGGCGCGCGTCGGCAAGGCCACCGTCTACCGTCGCTGGCCCGGCAAGGAGGCGCTGATGGTGGACGTCATACGCTCCCTGGACGAGCCGATGCCGCCGGCCCGGGGCGCGTCGGTGCGCGACGACCTGGTCCAGGCGCTGGAGTTCCTGCGGCGCCGCGGCGTGGCCCGCCGCGACTCCGCCCTGCTGCACACGGTCCTGGGCCAGATGCGGGCGAACCCGCGGCTGTGGAGGGAGTACCACGACACGGTGGTCGCCGCCCGCCGCGAGGCGCTGCACGCGGTGCTGCGGCGCGGGATGGCCGCCGGCGAGATCCGCGCCGACGAGGACGTCGACCTGCTCACCGACCTGTTCACCGGGCCGATGCTGGCCCGGTCGGTGCTGGCCGAGTGGCGGGAACTGCCCGAGGGCCTCGCGGAGCGGATCGTGGACGCGGTCCTGGACGGCGTCCGGCCCCGCCCGGCCCCGCCGGACTCCTGAGCGCCGCCGCGCCGGCCGGGCCCCGAGCCGCCTCGCCGGGCGCAGGCATCTGGCCCCCGAGTCGCCTCGCCGGGCGCAGTCCTCCGGCCCCGAGCCGCCCCGTCGGGCCAGGCCTCCGGCCCCCGAGTCGCCTCGCCCGGGCCCAGTCCTCCGGCCCCGAGCCGCCCCGTCGGGCCAGGCCTCCGGCCCCCGAGTCGCCTCGCCCGGGCCCAGTCCTCCGGCCCCGAGCCGCCCCGTCGGGCCAGGCCTCCGGCCCCCGGCCGCTTCGGCTCCCGGGCCACCCCGGCCCCCGGGCCGTCCCGCCCGGCCGGGCTCCGGACCCGCCGACTGCGGCCCGCCCGTCCCGGTCCGGCCCGCTACGGTCGTACGCGTTCCCCGCCCGCCGGGCGGGCCGTCGCCGCCGTGCCACCGGCCGGTCCCGGGTCCGCCGCACCGGCCCGGCTTCCGTTCCTCGGGGAACCCCGCTGCCGCCCCGGCGCGTCCTCCCCTGAGACGCATTCCCCCGAGCGTCCGGGAAAGCCCCTGGTCATCCCCTATGGTCGTAGGCCGAAGACCGGCCAGGGGCCAAGGAGCCGGAACGGGCAGTCGAGGCAGCGAAGGGACGGCGCATGGCGCGGGCGTACACGCAGGAGACCGGGCGGACGGAGACCGGGCCGCGGCGGACCGGCGGCCGGTTCCGGCGCCTGCTCACCGGCCTCGGCGGCCGGCTCGCCCGCCTCCGGCGCGACCGCGGGATCTGGCGGCGCGGCCTGGTGCCGGCCGTCCTGGCCGTGCTGCTCGCCCTGGTGATGACCTTCCACGCCAAGGTGCCCAACGGCGTGGGCAACCTCGGCAGCCTGCTGGAAACGTTTCTGCCCTGGCTGGGGCTGCTCGTCCCGCTGCTGCTGGCCGCGGCGCTGGTGCGGCGCAGCGCGACGGCGCTGCTGGCGCTGGTGCTGCCCGTGGCCGTGTGGCTGAACCTGTTCGGCGGGCTGCTGTTCCTCGACAAGTCCCACGGCCGCGGCGACCTGACCGTGGTCACCCACAACGTGAACGCGGACAACGCCGACCCCCGGGGCACGGCCCGGGACCTGGCCGCCTCCGGCGCCGACGTGGTGGCGCTGGAGGAGCTGACCAGCCCGGCGGTCCCGGTGTACGAGCGGGCGCTGGCCGGCGCGTACCGCTACCACGTGGTGCGGGGCACGGTCGGGCTGTGGAGCCACTACCCGCTGTCCGGCACCGAGCCGGTCGACATCAAGCTGGGCTGGGTCCGGGCGCTGCGCACCACGGTCACCACGCCCAAGGGCGCCGTGGCCGTGTTCGTGGCGCACCTGCCGTCGGTGCGGGTGAAGTTCGACGCGGGCTTCACGGCCGGGCAGCGGGACGCCAGCGCCGACGCGCTGGGCCACGCCATCGCCGCCGAGAAGCTGCCCGGCGTCATCCTGCTCGGCGACCTGAACGGCACGATGAACGACCGGGCCCTGGCCTCGGTCACCTCGCAGCTGCGTTCGGCGCAGGGCGCGGCGGGCGACGGCTTCGGCTTCAGCTGGCCCGCGTCGTTCCCCATGGCCCGGATCGACCAGATCCTGGTGCGCGGCGTGGCGCCGGTCTCGGCGTGGACGCTGCCGCGCACGGGCAGCGACCACCTGCCGGTGGCGGCGTCCGTCCGCTTCCCGGCCCGCTGAGCCGGTCTCCCGGCCCGCTGAGCCGCCGGACCGGGCGGACCGCGCCCGCGAGGCCGTCAGGGCGCGGCGAGGCCGTCAGGGCGCGGTGCCCGGCTCCCGCCAACGGTTGGTGATGGGCAGGCGGCGGTCCTTGCCGAAGCCCTTCCCGGAGATCTTGGTCCCGGGCGGGTACTGCCGCCGCTTGTACTCGGCCGTGTCCACCATGCGCAGCACGCGCGTGACCAGCTCCGGCTCGAAGCCGGCCGCGACGATCTCGTCCCGGCCCTGGTCCCGGTCGACGTACCGCTCCAGGATCCGGTCCAGGACGTCGTAGTCCGGCAGCGAGTCGGTGTCGAGCTGGCCGGGCCGCAGCTCGGCGCTCGGCGGCTTGCTGATCGAGTTCTCCGGGACCGGCGGGGTCTGGCCGCGCTCGCGCGCCGCCTCGTTGCGCCACCTGGCCAGCCGGAACACCGAGGTCTTGTAGACGTCCTTGATCGGCCCGTACGCGCCCACCGAGTCCCCGTACAGCGTGGAGTAGCCGCAGGCCAGCTCGGACTTGTTGCCCGGGGCGAGCACGATGTGGCCCTCCTGGTTGGACAGGCCCATCAGCAGCGTGCCGCGCAGCCGGGACTGGAGGTTCTCCTCGGCGAGCCCGGTCAGGCCCAGCGCGCCCAGGTAGGCGTCGAACATCGGCGCGATGGGAACGGTGCGCAGGTGCAGGCCGGTGCGCCGGGCCAGCTCCTCGGCGTCGGCCAGGGAGTGCGCGGAGGAGTAGCGGGAGGGCATGGCGACGCCGTGCACGTTGTGGGCGCCGACGGCGTCGCAGGCGAGGGCGGCCACCAGCGCGGAGTCGATGCCGCCGGACAGGCCGACGAGCACGCTGCGGAAGCCGTTCTTGGCCACGTACGCGCGCAGGCCCACCACCAGCGCGGTGTACACCTCCTCGTCCTCGTCCAGGCGCGGCGCCTGGCCGCCCGCGAGCACCGGCTCGTACGCGGGCAGCGGGTCGGCGGAGAGCGTGACGTGCTCCACGCGCAGCCCGTCGTCCACGACCCCCTCGGGCACCGGTCCGGCCGCGGGCAGGTCGAGGTCCAGGGTCACGCAGCCCTCGGAGAACTGCGGCGCGCGCGCGATGACGGCGCCGTCGCGGTCCACCACGATCGAGTCGCCGTCGAAGACCAGCTCGTCCTGGCCGCCGATCATCGCCAGGTAGGCGGTGGTGCAGCCGGCCTCCTGGGCCCGCTTGCGGACCAGCTCCAGGCGGGTGTCGTGCTTCTCGCGCTCGTACGGCGAGGCGTTGACCGACAGCAGCAGCCCGGCCCCCGCGGCGCGCGCGGCGGGCACCCGGCCGCCCTCCTGCCACAGGTCCTCGCAGATGGCGAGGGCCACGTCCACCCCGTGGACGCGGATGACGGGCAGCGTCTCGCCGGGGACGAAGTACCGGAACTCGTCGAAGACGCCGTAGTTCGGCAGGTGGTGCTTGGCGAAGGCCAGTGCCACGCCGCCGCCGTGCAGCACCGCGGCGGCGTTGCGCGGGGCGCCCGCGGGCTGGCCGTAGCGGACCTGCGTGGCCTCCGAGCGGTCCAGGTAGCCGACGACGACGGGCAGGTCGCCGAGCCCTTCGGCGGCCAGCCGGGCGGCCAGGGAGCGCAGGCACGCGCGGGACGCCTCCACGAAGGAGGGCCGCAGGGCCAGGTCCTCGACGGGGTAGCCGGTCAGCGCCATCTCCGGGAAGGCCACCAGGTGGGCGCCCTGCTCGGCGGCGTGCCGGGTCCAGCGCACGATCGTCTCGGCGTTGCCGTCGAGGTCGCCGACGGTGGAGTCGACCTGATTCAGGGCGAGGCGTAGTTGAGGCACGGGCCCAGTGTAATCGTCGGTCTGACACGATCGCCGGTGACCCGTACTCTGGCGCCTGTCCGGCCAGGTGGCGGCCGCACGGACCGGGCCATTGTCGGTGCCGTGTACCACAATGGAGGAAGTACAGGAAGGATCATGGCGGCCAACCGGTACAAGACGCGCGTACCACCAGGCAAGATGGGCGGCGCGTGGGCGCGCATCCGTGACGTTCGGCGGCTGGACGCGCGCACGCAATGCTCCCGAAACCGTGTCGTGGGACGCTCGTGGGCCCCCAGTGCGACCCCGCGGGCGCGGGACGGGCGGCCTGACCAGCGAGGATGGGTGAAATGGATAAGCAACAGGAGTTCGTGCTCCGCACTTTGGAAGAGCGCGACATCCGCTTCGTGCGGCTGTGGTTCACCGACGTGCTCGGGTTCCTGAAGTCCGTAGCCGTGGCGCCCGCCGAGCTTGAACAGGCATTCGACGAGGGCATCGGGTTCGACGGCTCGGCGATCGAGGGCTTCGCCCGCGTCTACGAGTCCGACATGATCGCCAAGCCGGATCCGGGCACCTTCCAGATCCTGCCCTGGCGCGCCGAGGCCCCCGGCACCGCCCGCATGTTCTGCGACATCCTGATGCCGGACGGCTCGCCCTCCTTCGCCGACCCGCGGTACGTGCTCAAGCGCATGCTGGCGAAGGCCTCCGACCTGGGCTTCACCTTCTACACCCACCCCGAGATCGAGTTCTTCCTGCTCAACCAGAAGCCCGTCGACGGCTCCCGCCCGGTGCCCGCCGACTCCTCCGGCTACTTCGACCACACCCCGCAGAACGTGGGCATGGACTTCCGCCGCCAGGCCATCACCATGCTGGAGTCGATGGGCATCTCGGTGGAGTTCTCCCACCACGAGGGCGCGCCCGGCCAGCAGGAGATCGACCTGCGGTACGCCGACGCGCTGTCCACCGCGGACAACATCATGACCTTCAGACTCGTGATGAAGCAGGTCGCGCTGGAGCAGGGCGTGCAGGCCACGTTCATGCCCAAGCCGTTCTCCGAATACCCCGGCTCCGGCATGCACACCCACCTGTCCCTCTTCGAGGGCGACCGGAACGCGTTCTACGAGTCCGGCGCCGAGTACCAGCTCTCCAAGATCGGCCGCTCCTTCATCGCCGGCCTGCTGCGGCACGCCGCCGAGCTGTCCGCCGTCACCAACCAGTGGGTCAACTCCTACAAGCGCATCTGGGGTATCGCCCAGGGCCGCACTGCGGGCGCCGGCGGCGAGGCCCCCTCGTACATCTGCTGGGGCCACAACAACCGCTCCGCGCTCGTCCGCGTCCCCCTCTACAAGCCCGGCAAGACCGGCTCCACCCGCATCGAGGTCCGCTCCCTCGACTCCGGCGCCAACCCCTACCTGGCGTACGCGGTCCTGCTCGCGGCCGGCCTGCGCGGCATCGAGGAGGGGTACGAGCTGCCCGCCGGCGCCGACGACGACGTGTGGGCGCTGTCCCCGGCCGAGCGCCGCTCCATGGGCATCGAGCCCCTGCCGCAGAACCTCGGCGAGGCCATCTCCCTCATGGAGCACAGCGAGCTGGTCGCCGGCACCCTCGGCGAGCACGTCTTCGACTTCTTCCTGCGCAACAAGAAGCAGGAATGGGAGGAGTACCGCTCCGAGGTCACCCCCTTCGAGCTGCGCAAGAGCCTGCCGGTGCTGTAATCGCAGGTCAGGAGCCTGTCTCGCCCCTCCGAACCGGTCGGGCCAGCGGTGATCAGCCGCTGGCCCGGAGCCGTGTCACCCGTCCTGGGCCGTCTGTGGGCCGTCCGGCGCCGGAGCGGCGGCCCGGTACATGCCGTCTACCGCGTCCCGGGTGCGCCCGTCGCTGCTCGGCATGAGGTGGGTGTAGGTGCGGAGGGTGAAGCCGGGGTCCGAGTGCCCGAGGTAGGTACTCAGTGCCTTGATGTTCTCTCCGGCGTCCAGCAGCACCGAGGCGTAGAAGTGCCTGAGCGCGTGCATGCCGTGCTCGCGGGCCGCCGCGTACCGCTGCCCTTCCTCCGGCTGGGGGATCACGCCACCGGCCGCGAGGGCGGGCTTCCAGACGCGCGTGTTGAAGTCCGTACGCCGAACCGCCCCGCCGCCGGGCAGCGAGAACAGCAGACGCTTGGTGACCAGGGGCCCGGTCGGCTTCAACCAGGGGAGCGTCACGTCCACCGGAGGGAACAGCTTCCGGTGCCGCTGGAGCACCCGGGCAACGCTGGCGGGCAACGGCACGTCACGCTCCTTGGCGCGCTTCGGCGGCCCGAACACGAGGTGTCCGTTGGCCACCTTCACCTGGTTGCCGACGTGCAGCCAGCGGCCCGAGAATCCGTCCTCGTCGTCCGGCAGTCCGAACACCTCGCCCTGCCGCAGACCGCATCCGGCGCCGAGATCGACCATCGCGCGGTACCGGTCCGGCAGCGCGGCCCGGACGGCGAACACCCGCTCTGCGGCCCACGGGCGCACCCTGGCGGGCGTAGGAGCGGGGGCCCGGACCGTGCGTGCCTTGCAGGGGTTCTTGGCCAGAAGCCGGTCATCCACGGCGGCGGCCAGCAGCGCGGAAACGCTGGCGAAGATGACGCGGCGGTAGGACGACACCGGCAGCGCGCGCTCCAACTCGCTCAGCCAGTCCCGGATGTGCTGGGGCTTGAAGGAGTCGAGCGGACGGGCACCCAGGTACGGAAAGGCGTGCAGCCTGAGCTGCGATTCCACGCTCGTGCGCGTCGTGGAATCGGTGGTCTGCGCCGCGAGCCACTTCTCACCGTATTGCCGGAACGTCGTCCGACCGGCGGCGGGGTCGATGTAGGCCCCGCGCGACATGTCGGCCTCGATCTCCGACAGCCACAGCTCGGCCTTGCGCTTCTGTCGGTCGGGGAAGCTCTTGGACTT
>NZ_JAVSCF010000064.1:0-25910 GCF_031932565.1 Streptomyces sp. B1866 | reverse complement strand
GGCGCCGCCCCGGCGCCCGCCGTCGCGGGCCTGCCGGGTGCGGGTGTGCCGGGCGCGGGTCTGCCGGGCGCGGGCGGGATCGGCGCGCTCAGCGGCCTGGCCGAGCGGTACCCGGCGGCGGCCGAACTCGGCGCGCTGCTGGAGGAGACGGCGCACACCGCCGCCTCCCTGATGCTGGCCGCCCGCGGCGGCGCGGTGTCCCCGGCTCCGGCCGCCCCCGTGCCCGTACGGCCCGTACCGCCCGTACGGCCCCCGGCCCCGCCCGCACCGGCCGCGGCCCCGGCCGTACCCGCCGGACCAGGCCCGGCCGCGCCCGGCAGCACGCTGCGCGTGTCCGTGGAGACCATGCCCTACCTGGCCGACCACTGCTTCATCCCGCAGCGGCCCGGCTGGCCCGACGTGGCCGACCGGCGCCCGGTCGTCCCGGCCACCACCGTCGTCCAGCACATGGCGGACGCCACCGAGCGCGCCGCGCCCGGCCTGCGCGCCGTCGCCGTGCACGACGTGCGGCTCAACCAGTGGGTGGCCGCCACCCCGGCGCACGACGTGGCGGTGACCGCCACGCCCGAAGGCCCGGGCACCTACGCGGTGGACTTCGGCGCCTTCGCCGGCTCCCGCGTGGAGCTGGCCCCGGCGCACCCGGAGCCGCCCGCGCCGTGGCCCGTCGACCCTGCGGCCGAGCGGCGGCCGGACCACACGGCCGAGCAGCTGTACACCGACCGCTGGATGTTCCACGGGCCCCGCTTCCAGGGCGTGACGGAGCTGACCGCGATCGGCGCGGCGCACGTGCGCGGCACCATCACCGCGCCCGAGGCGCCCGGCGCCCTGCTGGACAACGTCGGGCAGATCCTCGGCTACTGGCTGATGTCCCGGTACACCGAGCGGACCATCGTGTTCCCCGTGCGGATGGGCGCGTTCCGCTTCTACGGGCCGCATCCGGCGCCCGGCACGCCGGTGCACTGCCACATCCGCATCACCTCGGTCACCGACACCGCCCTGGTCTGCGACGCCGACCTGACCGTCGAGGGCCGGGTGTGGGCGCGTATCACCGACTGGGAGGACCGCCGGTTCCTGGGCCTGGACGCCCGCCTGGACGGCGGCTACCCGGACCGGCGCGGCCTGTCCGAGCCGCGCGCGGACGGCTGGAACCTGCTGCGCGACGCGTGGCCCGACCTGGCCTCCCGCGACCTGATCATAAGAACCAACCTCGGCGCGGACGAGCGCGCCGAGTACGACCGCCGCCCGCCGCGCGGCCGGCGGCAGTGGCTGCTCGGCCGCATCGCCGCCAAGGACGCGGTGCGCCGGTGGCTGTGGGAGCAGGGCGAGGGCCCGGTGTTCCCCGCCGAGATCGCCATCGGCAACGACGCGTCCGGCCGTCCGTACCCCACCGGGACGCACGGCCGCACGCTGCCGCCGCTGGACCTGTCGATCGCGCACAGCGGCGAGGTGGCGGTGGCCCTGGTCCGGCCCGGGGACGAGGGCCGGCCGGGCCCGGGGGCGGGCATCGACGTCGAGGAGGTCACGCCCCGGGACGAGGCCACGCTCGCCGCCGCGCTCGGCGAGGAGGAGCGGGCGCTGCTCGCCGCCCGGTGCCGGGCCGACGGCCGCCCGCGCGAGGAGTGGTTCACCCGCTTCTGGGCGGCCAAGGAGGCCGCGGCCAAGGCGGAGGGCACGGGGCTGCTCGGCCGGCCCCGGGACTTCGCCGTCATCGAGGCGGGCGAACCGGCGGCCGGGGGGCCGGGGGCCGGAGCCCCCGCGGCAGGGGACCCCGCGGCGGGGGAGACCGAGGTGCTGGTCGCCACCCGGCAGGGCGTGCACCGCGTGCGCGCCGCGCCGGTCACCCACAACAGCAGAACCTACGTCGTGGCATGGACCGCGGCACCGCACACCGAGTCGACGCGAACCGAGGAGAGCAGCACGTGAACACCAGCGAGCGGACCACCACCCCCGCCGCCCCTCCCGTGCCCGACGAGCAGGCGATCCTGGCCGAGGTCACCGGGATGCTCCAGGTGATCCTGGAGGACTACCCGCTGGACGACATCGAGATCGGCATGGACACCCGGTTCGGCGACGACCTGGAGCTGGAGAGCATCGACCTCGTCACGCTCGCCGGGCAGCTGACCGAGCACTACGGCGAGGCCGTCAACTTCGCCGAGTTCATCGCCGAGCTGGAGCTGGACGAGATCATCGCCCTCAGCGTGGGCCGCCTCGTCCGGTACGTGCACGGCGCCCTCCTCGCGGCGGACGGGAGCTGACAGTGGCCAGAGTCACGGCGAACGGTGTCGACCTGCACGTCCAGCGGCTGCCCGCCCGGCCGCGCCCGGACACCGCGCCGCCCACCGTGGTGTTCCTCCACGGCGCCTTCATCGACAGCCTCGCCAGCTACTACTTCACCCTCGCCCCGGACTTCGCCGCCGCCGGCTTCGACACGGTGATGTACGACCTGCGCGGCCACGGCCGCAGCGAGCGCCCGCGCACCGGCTACACCCTGGAGGACTTCTCCGCCGACCTCGACGAACTGCTCGACCAGCTCGGCATCCACCACCCCGTACACCTGGTCGGCAACTCCTTCGGCGGCACCCTGGCGCTGGACTTCGCCGCGCACCGGCCGGACCGCACCGCGTCCGTGGTCGTGGTGGAGTCCGGCCCGGCCACCCCGCAGTGGGCCAGCGCCATGTCCGGCGCCCTGCACGAGACCACCGAGGCGCGCCCGCCGGAGGAGGCGCTGGACTGGTTCGTGACGCAGTACGGCTCGATCTCCTCCACCCGCTCCGGCGACCCGCAGCACGACGCGCACATCGCCCGGCTCGGGCGCGCGGCCGGCACGCTCATCTCCTCCACCACCATCGCCACCGACATCCACTCCGGCCGCACCCTCACCGACGACCAGCTCCGGGAGCTGAGCTGCCCGGTGCTGCTCATCAACGGCAGCGAGGGCCTGGTCGCCGAGCAGGCCGCCTGGCTGGAGGACCTGCTGCCGCGCTGCGAGGTGGCCGTGGTGCCCGGCCAGAAGCACTCCGTGCTGGTCGAGGCGTCCGACGAGGTGTGCGACCTGGCGCTGGAGTGGATCAGCGCCCACGAGGGCATGTCCGGGCGGAAGGCCGGTGCCCGGTGAGCCGTTTCCTGTTCGTGGTGCCGCCGCTGGTCGGGCACGTCAACCCGGCCGCCGCGGTGGCCGCCGAGCTGACCGCCCGGGGCCACGAGGTGGCGTGGGCGGGCCGGCCGGGCGTCCTGGCGCGCGTCGCCGGCCCGGACGCCCGCGTGTTCGAGTGCGCGGGCCCGGACAGCATCGACGGGCGGCCGGCCGGGCTGCGCGGCGTGGCGGCGCTGAAGTTCCTGTGGGAGGGGTTCTTCGCGCCGCTCGCCGAGGCCATGGCGCCGGGTGTGGAGCGGGCCGTCGAAACCTTCCGGCCGGACGTGGTCGTCGCCGACCAGCAGACCGTGGCCGGGGCGCTGGTGGCCGAGCGGCACGGCCTGCCGTACGCCACCTCCGCCACCACCTCCGCCGAGATGACCGGCTCCACCGCGGGCATTCCCAAGGTCGGCGACTGGACCGCGCAGCTGCTGGCGGACCTGCGGCAGCGGATCGGCGACCCGGCGAAGACCAACGACCCGCGCTTCTCCCCGCTGCTGACCCTGGCGTTCTCCACCGCCGAGCTGACCGGCCCGTGCGAGGAGCACGGCCCGGTGGAGTTCGTCGGCCCGGCCCTGGGCGACCGGCCGCACGACCCGGACTTCCCCTGGGCCTGGCTCGACGCGGCCCATTCGGCTGACGCGGCCCCGGACCGGCCGCTGGTGCTGGTCACCATGGGCACCGCGAACACCGAGGCCGGCGCCCGCTTCCTGGCCGAGTGCGCCGCCGCCGTACGGGAGCGGGCCGGGCGGGTACGGGCCGTCGTCGCCGACCCCGGCGGCGTCCTGAGCGAGTCGGGCTCGTACGAGCACGTGCTGGTCCGGCCGTACGTGCCGGTCCTCGCCCTGCTGGAGCACGCCGCGGCCGTGGTCTGCCACGCCGGGCACAACACCGTGGCCGAGGCCCTGTGGCACGGTGTGCCGCTGGTCGTCGCGCCCATCCGCGACGACCAGCCGGTCGTCGCCGGACAGGTCACCGAGGCGGGCGCCGGGGTGCGCGTCCGCTTCGCCCACGGCAACCGGGAGCGGATCGGGGCCGCCCTGGACGCCGTGCTGGACGAGCCGCGGTACCGGGCCGCCGCGCGCCGCGTCGGCGAGTCCTTCCGCGCGGCGGGCGGCGCGCCCGCCGCCGCCAAGCACCTCGAAGAGCTGACCGCGCGGTGTTGACCGCGCGACCGACCACGCCATGAAAGGGACGTCGAGCATGGGACGAGCCGAGGAAGTCGCCGAGCTGCGCGCCACCTACCAGGCCGACCTCGCCGCCGGCACCGATCGGTTCTTCCTGCCCGAACGGGCCGACTGCCCCTGGTGCGGCGGCACCACGCTGCGGGAGCGGCTGCGCACCAGCGACCTGACCCAGGGCAAGCCGGGCGAGTTCGTGCTCGACGAGTGCGCCTCCTGCGGGCACGTCTTCCAGAACCCGCGGCTGAGCAAGGAGGGCCTGGACTTCTACTACCGGGACTTCTACGACGGCCTGGGCACCGAGACCACGGCGAAGATGTTCGAGTCCGGCAGCAGCGTCAAGCGCTTCCTGGGCAGCGCGCAGGCGATGCGCACCCTCGCCGAGCCCGCCCGGTGGCTGGACGTCGGCGCCGCCAACGGCCACTTCTGCGCCGCCGCCAAGCAGGAGCTGCCGAACACCGTCTTCGACGGCCTCGACATGGGCGAGAGCATAGAGCAGGCCCTCAAGGAGGGCCGGATATCGCACGCCTACCGCGGCTGGTTCACCGAGCTGGTCGAGGACATGGCCGGCGCCTACGACGTGGTCAGCATGTTCCACTACCTGGAGCACACGCTGGAGCCCCAGCAGGAGCTGGCCGCCGCGCGCACCGCGCTGCGCCCCGGCGGCCACCTGGTCATCGAGGTGCCCGCCCCCGAGTCGCGGTTCGCGAAGCTGCTGGGCCGCTGGTGGCTGCCGTACTTCCAGCCGCAGCACCTCCAGCTCATGCCCATGGCCAACCTGCGCCGCGAGCTGGAGAGCCAGGGCTTCACCGTCGTCGCCACCGAGCGCGCCGCGTGCCACATCCCGGTGGACCTCGCCGCCGCCGCGTGGTTCCAGCTGAACCGCGTGCTGCCGGGGGAGGACCTGCCCTGGCGCGCCACCGTGCCCGGCCGCGGCGCGCGCCTGCTCCGGGGGGCCATGCTCCTCGCCTCCGTACCGGTGATGGTCGCGCTGTACGGCCTGGACCACCTCATCGCCCCGCTGACCCGCCGCACCGGGTTCTCCAACGCCTACCGGATCATCGCCCGCCGCGAGTAGCGGGCGGTGCCCCTCGTCCCCCTGTCCTCCGTCCCTACGAACTGTCGAGCCCACCCACCGCGCGACCGGCCCGCCCACCAGCGGCGCAGGTCGCCCCGACGAGTCGCAACGACACGGTGCCCCGCCGGCGACGCCGGGGCGCCTTTTGGAGGTTTGAGCAGTGGTGCACATAGGTCCCCGCTCGCGTCCGGAGGACTCCGGCCGCCACCGCGGGGAGAACGGCAGGAAGGTCAGGAAGGTGCTGGCGCCGACTGCGGTCGCGCTGGCCCTGCTGGCCGGCGTGAGCCTCGCGGCCACCGCCTCGGGCTCCTCCGACTCCGCGGCCCAGTCGACCGCGGCGACGGGCTTCAAGCCCACCCCCGAGGACGACGCGTTCTACACGCCGCCGAGCCCGCTGCCGCAGGGCAAGCCGGGCGACATCATCCGGGCCCGCCCGGCGAAGGCCGGCCCGCCCACCGCGCGCAGCCTCGCCAACGCCTGGCAGATCATGTACCTGTCCACCGACGCGCTGGGCAAGCCGAACGCGGTCACCGGCATGGTCTTCGTGCCCAAGGCCGTCTCCGATCCGTCGCAGCTCCCGGTGATCGGCTTCGCGCCGGGCACCCAGGGCTCCTCGTACAAGTGCGCGCCGTCGCTCCAGACCGACCACGGCTCGTTCTACGAGCAGGCGGCCCTCAAAGACATGCTCACCGCCGGGTACGCGGTCGCCATGACCGACTGGGAGGGCTACCACCCCAAGCCCACCACCACCTACATGACCGGCAAGGCCATGGGTCCGGCCCTGATCGACGCCGTGCGCGCCGCCCAGCGGCTGCCCGAGGGGAAGCTGTCCGCCGACTCCAAGGTCGTCTTCCGCGGCTTCTCGCAGGGCGGCGGCGGCTCGGCGTGGGCCGGCCAGCTCCAGCCGACGTACGCGCCGGAGCTGAAGCTCATCGGCGTCGTCGCCGGCGGCGTCCCCGCCGACCTCGTCCAGGTCGGTCTCCCGCTCAACGGCAAGTTCGGCTACGGCCTGTACTTCAACGCGCTGATCGGTCTGGACCACGCCTACCCCGAGCTGAAGATGGACAGCTACCTCAACGACGCGGGCAAGGCGGCGGTCGCCGACTTCCAGGACAACTCGTGCGTCTACGAGCTGCTGAAGAACTACTCGGGCAAGCAGAACTCGGACTACTTCGCCAAGAACCCGCTCACCACCCAGGAGTGGGGCGCGCGGCTGAAGGAGAACAAGCTGGGCGCCGAACCGATCAAGGTTCCGGTGTTCCAGTACCACGGGACGAAGGACCAGCTCGTCGCGTTCAACCAGGCCAGCAAGCTGCGCGACACGTACTGCGCCGCGGGCGTCAACCTCACCTGGAAGACGTACGAGACGGACCACCTCACCGGGATCAGCCGGGGCAACGCCGACGCGATGACCTTCATCGCCGACCGCCTCGCGGGCACGCCGGCCACGCCGAACTGCCCGACCACGGCCTGACGTTCCGGCACCGCCCCGCCCCGTAGGGACAGGGGGGACAGGGGCAGAAGCGGGCCGGTGCCCGGGGGACCACCCCGGGCACCGGCCCGCTGCCGCGTGCGCGTGGCCTGCGGGAGACGGCCCAGGACGGCCTTTATGCTGGCGGCATGGCAGAGATCAGCATCGAGGACCGGCCGGACAGCAAGCGGTACGAGGCCCGCGTCGCGGGCGAGCCGGCCGGGTTCGCCGCCTACATCCTGACCGACGAACTCATCGTCTTCACCCATACCGAGGTGGATCCGGCGTACGAGGGCCAGGGCGTCGGCAGCGCGATCGCCCGCGCCGCGCTCGACGACGTACGCACGAGGAAACTCAAGGTGCTGCCGCTCTGCCCGTTCATCAAGGGGTGGATCCAAAGGCACGCCGACTACATCGACCTCGTCTACCAGGCGCCCCAGAGCAAGGTCTCGGAGTAGGCGGCGGAAAGGCGCGCGGACAGGCGACAGACCCCGAGGACGGACGTTCAGCAAGGCGGCGGGAGGTAGGCGCCGCCGTGCTTGCAGCGCAGGCCCGCTATGACGTCGCTGAGGGTGGGGCGGCGGGTGCGCTTGCAGGTGGTGCACTGGCTGAGCCAGCTGTCGGAGAGGTTGCCGGAGTACGGTTCCAGCGGCTCGAACCCGGCGTCGCGGCGGTCACCTCGCGGTGCGAGCGCTCCTCGGCGTCCTCCAGGTCCGCCGGGTCGGGCTCGGGCTCCGGGGGCGGGTCGGTCTCGGCGGCGGTCTCGGCGAGGGGGCTGGGTCCGCCGATGACCAGCCCGAGGCTGACGGCGCGCCGGTGGTGGCAGGCGCAGCCGCACCGGGTGGTGCCCTGGGCGCGGCACAGGGCGTGGCCCTCGGGGACGCGGTCGCGGGGGCGTACGGCCGCCGCGCACGGGGCGGAGAACCATACGGCGTCCTGGGCGGGGAAAGCCGCCCGGCTCGTGGTCACGTGGTGCCGCCCTTCCGGCACCGGAGCCCGTCGTCGTCCGGGCCGGGGCCGTCCAGCCGGTGGCCGAGTTCGTCGGCGACCGCGACGGCCGCGCGGAGGGATTCGCGCAGTTGGCGGTTCATGACGCGCATCTGGTGGGCGGTGACCTGCTCGTTGCCGAGGGCGGACCACATGTGGCCGACCAGGATGGTGGCCATCCGCAGCCGCTCGGCCGTGATCGGCCCGTACGGCGCGGGCTCGCCGAGGCGCGGCGCGCGGGACTCGATGGCGGCGAGCACGTCGCGCAGGGCGTCGGTCAGCTCGGCGGCGTACTCCCGCAGCGCGAACGGCGCCCGGCCCCAGCTCCCGCCCGGCTCCGCCCCCGGCGGCGGAGCGGTGCGCAGGAGCCGGTGGGCGCGGCTGACGTCGGCGGCCTCGGTGGCCCTGGCCACGGCCTCCAGCATGGCAGCGGCGCGCAGGTCGGCCTCCGCGTCGCCGCCCGCGTCGTCGTACTCCCGCTCGGCGGGGACCAGGTACAGCCGCGCCCGGCCCGGCCGCTGACCGCGTCGCGGGCTCATCGCGGGACCACCATCCCGTGGATGCACCGCGGCCCGGTGTCGATGCCGTACGAGGCCAGCCACGCGTCCCGCCTGCGCCGCCGCTGCGCCCGCCGCTCGACCCGGCTCGCTCGGGCCCGCTGTACGCGCGCGGCGTGCTCGGCCCGCTCCCGGGCGGCGAGTTCCCGCTCGTGCGCGATGACGAACGCGCGCACCAGCGGCCCGTTCACCGACCAGAACACGTCGTCCGCCGGGTCCCGCAGGAGATCGGACAGGTCCAGCGTGGGCCTCGTCACGGTCGTGAAGCCCGCGGGGGCGGGGGCGGGCGAGGCGGCCCAGGCCCCTGCGGCCCCGGTCAGCGCGACGGTCGCCGCCGTCAGGAGGACCGGGACGGGGACCGTACCGGCCCGGTGGCGGCCCCGACTCCGGTGGCCGAAAAGCCGCCTCACCAAACCGGCGAAGCGTCCGGTAAGTTTGCTCATCGTCGTCAGCTCTTTCCTTGTCGTCAGCTGGTGGCCGTGCCCCGGGCGTCTGCCAACGTCGCGGGGTTTTTCCATGGCAGAAACGTTTTCCGACCGTTCAACCGGCCCTCTCCGCCGGTTGAATTCGGAACCTCCACGTGGCCAGGTCGAAAAAGAGTTCGTATTCGTCGTCGCTCCACTGGGCCGGGTCGCCGTACCGGGCGCAGAACTCGGCGGCGGCCGTGGGAGACCGGGCCACGGCCGATGTCTCCGGCGCCGCTGAAGCGGCCGATTTCCGAGACGTACGACGCAATGGCATGCCCATCTCCAGTGGCTTTGGGCGGGCGGCCTGTCCCCGACGGGGGCGCAGGGACAGGCCGCCCCTTTCTGACTCCGAAGTACGCGTCTTCGGAGTTCCATAACCGTGGCGCATCAAGTGAACTGGACGCAATACACTCGGCGTTGAATCACCCCCGCAGTGAAAAAGTGTCATATGACGTGGCTCGCACATGGGCTGGTGCGGCGCTCAGTAGCCGTGCCATGCTTGGCACATCGGCGTGAGCTGCGGTCACTTCAACCGGAAAGGCAGGGACATGGCGCAACCCCACCGGCCGACAGCACGCCGAATCGCGCTCGGCCACGCGCTGCGAGAGCGGCGCAAAAAGGCCCGGCTCAGCCTCGCGGACGCCACGAAGGGGCTTCCGTTCAGCGACACCAAGCTCCAGCGGGTCGAGACCGGGCTCCAGGACCTCCGCAGCGCCGGAGACCTGCGCAAGCTGCTCGCCCGCTACGGCATCACGGACGAGGACGAGATCGAGCAGCTGGTCGCGACGCAGCGGGACGCCTCCAGCCAGGAGTGGTGGCTGGACGGCGCCGCGAACATGCACGCGGGCATGTCCCGGCTCATCGGCATCGAGTCGGCGGCGCAGGAGATGCGGGCGTACCACCCGAGCCTCGTGCTGGGGCTGTTGCAGACCGAGGCGTACGCGCGGGCGCGGCACGAGACCGGCAAGCCCATCGAGGAGACGACGACCGAGTTCATCGCCGACAGCGTCCGCATCAGGATGAAGCGGAAGGAGGCGGTGACGCGGGAGGAGGACCCGCTGCGGCTGTGGGCGGTCCTCTACGAGCCCGCGCTGCGGCACGTCGTCGGCGACACCGACCTGATGCGCGAGCAGTACGACGAGATCGTCAAGCTGGCCGCGCTCGACCACGTGACCGTGCAGATCCTCCCGCAGAACATGCGGGGACACCTGTGCGTCCACGGCTTCCAGATCCTGCTCCTCGGCGGCAACATGCCGACGACGGTCCAGATGGACGCGGCGTTCGGCGCCACGTCCATCACCGACAAGCCCCGCGAGGTCGGGCGGTTCTCCCGGCAGTTCGACGCGCTGTCGCGGTCCGCCCTGCCTCCGGAGGACACCCCGAAGTTCCTGCACCGACTAGCTCGGGAGATCACCGAATGACCGCCGACATCACCACCGCGATGGCCCCGGACCTCACCGGTGCCGACTGGTTCACGTCCTCCTACACCGACAACGGGCAGGCGTGCGTGGAGGTCGCCGACCTGACGCGGGCGTCGTACGGCCGGGTCGCGGTCCGTGACTCGAAGAACCCGACGGGCCCGGCGCTGCTGGTGGCGCCGGACGCGTGGGGCTCCTTCGTCGCCACCGTCAAGGGCGAGGAGCACCCGGCGTGATCGCCGCCCCGGACCTCACCGGCGCTGACTGGTTCACGTCGTCCTACAGCAGCGGCAACGGGCAGAACTGCGTGGAGGTCGCGGACCTGACGCGGGCGTCGTACGGCCGGGTCGCGGTGCGCGACTCGAAGAACCCGACCGGCCCGGCGCTGCTGGTGCCCCCGGGCGCGTGGGGCTCCTTCGTCGCCACCGTCAAGGGCGGCGAGCCGACCCGCCAGCTCTGACCGCCCACGGCGACCGCGCCCCGCCTCCGGCTCCCCACGAGCCGCAGGCGGGGCGCCGTCACCTTGTCAACCTGGCGCCAACTGAATGGTTGGATCGCCGGGCAGGACAGGTTTCGGCACCTGGCACGCTCAGTGAGCATGCCGCTACAGGAGTGTGGGTATCGTCTCGCTCGGTGTGGGCTTCCGTCCGCCCACAGGGGAGGGGCGAGTGTCCGACCTGCGTTTCGCTTGGCTGGAAATAACGGGCAAATGCCAACTCTTCTGCGAGCACTGCTATGCGGATTCCGGCCCCCAGGGCACCCACGGAACCATGGGAACGCACGACTGGCAGCGCGTGATCGGGCAGCTTGCCCACTGCGGCGCGTCCATGGTCCAGTTCATCGGTGGCGAGCCGACGCTTCACCCGGCATTACCGGAACTGATCAGTCACGCCCTTGACCGAGGTCTGCGGGTGGAGGTCTTCTCCAATCTCGTTCACGTGCCTACCGCTGTCTGGCCGGTCCTGGAACGGGACGGGGTGTCCGTGGCCACCAGCTACTATTCCGACGACCCTGCCGAGCACGCCGCCCTCACCGGGCGCCCCAGCCACGCACGCACCAAAGCGAACATCGCCGAGGCTCTTGCCCGGGGTATCCCGCTGCGCGCCGGAGTGATCGATATCCGGCAGGGGCAGCGGGCCCCGCAAGCCCGGCAGGAGCTTGCCGCCCTTGGCGTCCAAGAGGTGAGAGTCGACCGGTTGCGCCAGGTCGGGCGTGGCGTCCGTACGAGTCAGCCGGACGCCTCGCAACTGTGCGGACGCTGCGCCTCCGGGGTGATCGCCATTTCCCCGGACGGAACCGTGTGGCCCTGCGTCTTCTCCCGGTGGCTGCCGATAGGCAACGTCATGGATGCCGCCCTTGCCGATATCCTGGCTGGCCCGGAGGTCCGGCAGGTGCGGTCCCGTCTGGCGGCGGAATTCGCTGCCCGGAAGCCGGTCGTGGCCGGTGACGGAAAGAAGGACCCGTGCGACCCGCAGTGCGGGCCGTCGTGCGGCCCGGCTTGCGACCCCTCGTGCTGGCCGACGGGAACAGGCCCCTGTACGCCCAACGGGGGCTGCCAGCCGAACTACGACTAGGAGCCCGTGTGTACGTCGACCGGGTGTACGTACCGGAAGCGCTGGCCCCAGACCGTACCGCGCGCGGCCGGTGGCCGTTCACGGTGCCCTGTGTCGCCCAGCTTCTGGATGACGGGCTGCGGTTCACCCACCCGGTCACCTTCCTGGTCGGCGACAACGGCTCGGGCAAGTCCACTCTTGTGGAGGCAATCGCCGAGAGCTTCACCCTGGACGCCTACGGCGGGCGGCTCGCCCGGCTCCGTGGCCGCCCCGACCCGGTGAAGACCCCCCTGGGAGAGGTGCTGCGGGCCGACACCACCAGCGCCGGGGCTCGGATGCTCGCCGGGCCCCGCCGCAACAAGAAGGGCTTCTTCCTGCGGGCCGAGACCGCCTTCCAGATGACAGAGAACCTGGGCGGCGTGCCCGGCTACTGGGACCAGGACACCAGCGCCATGAGCCACGGCGAGGGATTCCTCACGATGTTCCAGGCCATGTTCGACGCTCCCGGCTTCTACGTCATGGACGAACCGGAAGCCGCCCTTTCCTTCACCTCCTGCTTGCAGCTCGTGGGACTTCTGCACGAGCTGGGCGAACGCGGCGCCCAAGTGGTGTGCGCCACCCATTCACCCATCCTCGCCAGCACACCCGGAGCGGACATCATCGAAGTCGGCGCCCAGGGCTTCCACCGGTCGAAGTGGGAAGACCTGGAGCTGGTCGACCACTGGCGCCGCTATCTGGCAGGCCCCACCGCCTACCTGCGCCACATCATCCCGTGACATCTCCACGACCCGACGACATCGCCGAGGCCGACCGCCGCTTCCGCACCTGGATGCGACAGAACCTCCAGCGCGCCGCCCGGCACTTCGGCCTGACGGTCACCGCCGAGCCCGTGTTCGGCTGGCGCGACCGCTCCATCGGCGCGCCCGCCGACGCCCCGGACGGCCGCCGCTGGCTGCGCGTGGTCTCCGAGCAGACCCAGTGGGCCCAGGGCCACGCCTGGACGGGAAACGCCGACGCCGACGCCGTAGCCGGACTGCCGAAGCCGCGCCTGCTGGGCGTCCACGAGTGGGCCGAGGGCGACTGGCGCCGTCAGCGTGCCGAGGTCCTGACCCTGCTGCCGGGACGGCCGTGCTCGCCCACCGACACCGCCCAGCCGGGACTCGCCCCGGCCGAGGAGTGGTGGGCCCGCCTCCACGACGCTCTGCGGAGCCTTGCCGCCACCCCGACCGGTCGCGTCAGCACCGACCAGGACAAGGTCGACCGGCGCGTACGGGCCGTCTTCGGCCCCACGGTCGAGGTCCGCGTCGAGCGGTGGGAGACCGTCCACGGCGATCTGCACTGGGCGAACCTTCTCGACCCGCTGGGCATCCTGGACTGGGAGCTGTGGGGGCGCGGCCCGGTCGGCACCGACGCGGCCACCCTGTACTGCTACAGCCTCACCGCCCCCGAACTCGCCCGTCAGGTCCGCGCTCGCTTTCCGGTCCTGGACACACCGGACGGCCGCCGGGCCTTGCTCTACGTCGCCGCCCGCCTGCTGCACCGCGCCGGACTCGGCGACCACCCCGGCCTCACCGGGCCTCTTCAGGGCCTCGTGAAAGAGCTGCTGATCTGACCCGGCACGGTGTCTTTCATGTCCGCGCGCACGCAGGCGCCGGGTGCCTGGGGCTCGTTCGTCGCCACCGTCAAGGGCGGCGAGCCGACCCGCCAGGTCTGACCGCCGGAACCGGAACGGCCCGGGTGCGCCTCCGCACCCGGGCCGGCCGCGTCACAGCCCCCACGGGCCGCAGGTCTTCACCGGCGGTTTGCCGTTGAAGCGGTCGGAGAGCCAGGCCACGGAGTCGGCGGCGGCGGCGGGGGTGCCGGCGAGGTGGGACCCGAGGAGGAACGGGAAGGTGTTCATGGTGCGGAACTCGACGGTGGCGCCGCGGGCGCACCAGTCGTCGGACAGCTTCCGGCCCACGGAGTAGGGCACGAGGTCGTCCACCAACGGGTGTTGGATCAGGACGGGCACGCGGGGGGCGACGGAGCCGACGCGCTGCTCGTCGGCGATGCGCCGGTACGGGTCCCGCTGGAGGACGTCGGCGAGGGGGCGGCCGTCGGCGGTCAGGTCCCGGGTGTTGAGGAAGAGGTTGGGGAGGGTCGCCTCCATCGTGCACCGGTCGCGGATGGAGTCGAGGATGCGGCGGCCCTTGGCGTTGAACAGGTCGGCGACGTGCAGTTCCGGGTAGGCGGCGTCGGCGCCGACGACGGCGAACAGCAGGACCGCGGCGGCGTAACCGCCGTCGTCCTGGCGGAGCATCGCGGCGAGTTCGGTGGGTGCGGCGCCGACGTAGACGCCCTTGAGGTCGAGTTCCGGGGTGTAGGTCGCGGCGAGTTCGGCCGCCGCGGCGGAGGCGGCGCCGCCCTGGGAGTAGCCGCTGACGCCCACCGGGCCGTCCGCGGGCAGTCCGGTGCCGGGCAGCCGCTGGGCGGCGCGCAGGGCGTCCAGCACGGTGTGGGCCTGCGGGAGGCGCATCATGAACGTGGGGTCGCCTGGTGTGCCCATGCCCTCGTAGTCCACCTCGACCACGGCGAGCCCCTTGTCCAGCAGCGGGTTGACGAACACACCGCGCGCGTTGGACAGCAGGTCGGGCCGGCCCTCGCCGGCCATGGTCTTGGACAGCACGCACTCGTCGCCCAGGCCCACGGTGGCCGACCCGTACGCCACCAGCGGCCGCGGGCCGGACCCGGTCCACGGCTTGTCGGGGACGAGCACCATGCCGGTGACCGCGATGGGACGGCCGTCCTTGTCCTGGGAGAGGTACATGATCCGGGTGGCCTGCGCCTTGCCGTCCACGTACGACACCGGCTCGGATCTGATCAGGTCGCCGTGCGTGCCTGCGGGCAGTGGGGACGGCGGCTCGTAGAAGCCCTCGGAGGCCCCTGCGGCGGGGCCGCCGAGGGCCAGGGCCGCCACGGCGCCGGCGGCGACGAGCACCGGCGCCATAGCGATGGCGACTTTCCGTCGCAGCGCTGTGAACATGGGCGTACTCCTGCCAATCGCTCTACCGGCGGTAAACGGGGTGGCAGGAGGCTTTCGCGATCACAGGGACATGTCAACGGCCGTGGGCGATATGCGCACACAAGGTGAATTGGCGGCGGGCCGATGCGCGCGTGCTGACTACTCCGGGCCCGTGGGCGCGGCGGTCCGGGTCGGCGGATTTTCCCTTCGCGCCACCGGAAACACAGAAGGTGACCGCCGGAAGTTGTCCCGTGCCCAGCAATTTCCGCCGGCGCCTCTCCGGGCCGGTGACCGGCGGGCTATCGTCCGGCCATGAGTCTGCGCCGAGTCGCCGTGGCCGCCTCCGTCGCCCTCGCCGTCGTCGCGTCCGGCGCGGGCGCCGGAACAGCCGCGTCAGCCGCCGAGCGGCCGGGGGCCGCGCTCAGCGCCGCCGTGGCCGCGGCGACGGCCGACCCGCCCAAGGTCCTCAGCGTGCAGCAGCTCCCGGCCGACCGGCGGCCTCCGGGCGCCGGGATCGCCAGCCGGATCACGTACACCTCGACCACGGTCGGCGGCGAGCCCACGGTCGTGAGCGGCCTGGTCTTCGCGCCGAGCACCAAGGCGCCGACCGGTGGCTGGCCGGTGGTGTCCTGGGCGCACGGGACCACCGGGCTCGGCGACTCCTGCGCGCCCTCGGCCAACCCCCTGTCGGCGGACATCAAGGACTACCTGGGCACCTGGCTCCAGCAGGGGTACGCGGTCGTGGCCACCGACTACGCGGGTCTGGGCGGGCCCGGCGTCCACCCGTACCTGGACGGCGCGGTGGCGGCGCAGGGCACCATCGACATCGTGCGCGCCATGCGGAGGCTGGCCCCGGGGCTGTTCGCCAAGCGGTGGGCCGTGATCGGGCACTCGCAGGGCGGGCACGCCGCCCTGTTCACCGGTCACCTCGCCACCCGCGTCGCGCCCGAACTGGACTTCCGCGGCACGGTGGCGCTCGCCCCGCCGTCCAACCTGACCGAGATCTTCGCCCGGTTCACCCCGCAGACCACGATCCTCGCGGGCCTGACCGGGCTGGTGTCGTACATCTTCGCGGGAGTGCAGGTGTCCAACCCCGGATTCGACATGGGGCCGTACCTCAGCCCGCTGGGCAGGGACGTGGTCACCGACGCGCAGACGCTGTGCGGCAGCGCGCAGGCCGAGCGGGTCAAGGGCCTGACCATCGGCCAGCTGCTCGCCAAGCCGCTGGACGACGCGTACGCCAAGGCGATGGGCCCGGTCTTCGACGTGCCGACGACCGGCTACGACCGCCCGCTGCTCGTCGCCCAGGGCGCGGCGGACAAGACGGTCCCGCCCTTCCTGACCCGGCGGCTGGCCAACGACCTCCAGGCGGCCGGGCAGCCGTTGACGTACAAGACGTACGAGTCCGTCGACCACTCGGGCGTGAGGGCGGCCTCGCTGGCGGACGTCACCGCGTTCCTCCGCGAGGCGTTCGCGGCGCCGTGAGCGGCTTTCAGCGGCGGGTGCGGGTCTTCCCGCGCGTGAGGGTCACCCGGGGCGGGTCGATGACCTGCAACTCCAGCGTCGGCGGGGGAGCGGCCACGCCCGGCCCGCCGCTGGCGGCCCAGCGCAGCACGTCGTCCGTCACGGCGTCGTCCATGGCCCAGCCGATCCACGTCGGCCGCCCGCCCCGCCGCCGCCCCGCGCCGGAGGGCTGGACCACGAGGACGTTGGCGTGGGCGCACGGTCCGAGGCAGTCGGTGGTACGGACCGCGAGTCGGCCGCCGGAGTCGGCCGCGGCGGCCCGCAGCCGGTCGAGCTGACCCTGGTGGTCGTGGCCGGGGTGCTTGCGCGGACTGCCGCAACAGCATCCCCGGCACACCACGAGGGTGACGGGACGGTCGCGGGCGGCGCCGACCAGCGCGGGGAGGGTCACGGGGCGGTCCGGTGGGCAGGGGACGGGAGCGGAGGCGGCCGTCGCGGTACGCGGTGACGAGCGGCGGCGGCCCAAGCCCAGGCTAGCGGGGCCCTTTGCCGGGCCTGCGCCGAGGGTCCGCACCGGCGGGCCTTTCGCCGACCGGTCGCCGGCGCGGCAGCCTGCCTTCCGCGGTGGAGTGTGCCAAAATCGCACTATGGCATCCGAGACGAGGTGGCAGGAGATCGGTGCCCGCCTGGGGGAGGCTCGACGTGCGGCCGACCTCACGCAGGGTGACTTCGCGGCGCGCGTCGGGCTTGAGCGCACAGTGGTATCCAAGATCGAAACGGGAGCGCGGAAAATAGGCGCTCTTGAGCTGACGCGCATGGCGGATGTCCTGGGCCTGCCTGTCGACCACTTCCTCGCCGCGCCGCCTCCGGTGTTGTCCAACCGGCAGCCTCTCCTGGAGGAGGACGAGTCCGCAGCGGCCAAGTCCGCGTTTCGCATCCAAGCATGCCTTGGCGCCTGGCTCCGTGATGTGCGGCAGCTCCTGGAAATCGGGGTTCTCGCCCAAGAGTCGTTGTGGAGCTATCCGTATGCGGTCAGCGGGATCGACTCCTACCGGCAGGCCGCTCAGTGGGTGCGGGAGCGGATAGGCGAACCTGCCGGGCCGCTGGGTTCGATGGCCGAGGTGTGTGCCGCGGCCGGTCAGTGGCCGCTCGCGACGGAGATTCCCGGTGACGGTGCTTCGTTGATCGACGGAGACGTCGCCGTGTCGGTGATCAGCCTGCGCGGTGAACCGGGGCGGCGCCGGGCGACAGCCGCTCACGAACTCGGTCACATGGTCATGGGTGACGCGTACTCGAATGACCTGGGTGTTCATGCCTCGATCGAAGAGCGGGAGCGGGCGATCGAGGTCTTCGCGGCGGAGTTGCTGATCCCGGTCAGTGCTGTCTCGGACGCATGGTCCTCGACGGGAAGCAGCCGCGATCAGCTGATCAAGCTGGCTGCCCGCTACCGTGTCTCCTGGACTCTTGCACTGGGCCAGGCGGAGCGGGCCGAAGTCATCGACTCGGCGGAACGGCGGGCCCTGACGGGCAGCACCCCCACCAGGGCCGAGTTCTTGCAGGCCCTGGGCTGGGTCCCGGAGGCCGACCTGTCCGCGATCAGGGTCGCGCCGACATACGCGGATGCCGTGCTTGCCGCCTTTCGGCGGGGGGCGATCTCGCGAGCCCGTGCAGCGGAGATGCTGCACGGCCAGGTCCGCCTCGAAGATCTTCCTCCCGGTGAAGAGGCGACGATCTGACGTGGCCCAAATCCTTGTCCTGGCCAGCCCTTCTCTTCCTTGGACCTCCAGGCAGCCCAGCGCATGTTGGTGATGTATCGGAGCCATGTATATTGGGTATCCGGAGGTGGCAGAGGTGTCCGTCACCCAGATCGATCTCGATGACGAAGCCCTGGCCGAAGCGATGCGGCTCATGGGAGCCACGACGAAGAAGGAGACGGTCAACACCGCCCTGCGGGAGTACGTGGCCCGGGTCAAGCGGCTGGAGGCCGCCGAGAAGCTGGCGGCCCGAGGCGAGCGGGGCGAGTTCGAGCAGGCGGCTGCCGCGTACGAGGCCGCGAAGCACGCCCGGCGGGCCGCGTTCGAGTGATCACGTACCTGGCCGACGCCTCCGCCCTGTGGCACCTGTTCCGGACGCCGGGAGCGCTGCGAGGGTGGGAAGGGCATATCGAGGCCGGAGCGTTCCACATCTGCGAGCCCACGAGGACCGAATTCCTCTACTCGGCCACCGGGCCGTCCCACCGGGACGAACTGGCCGAGGAGTTGGAGACCCTGTGTCACCTGTCGCCTGTCCCGAAACACGGATGGCGGTGGGTGGACACGGCGCAGTACAAGCTCACGCAGCGAGGCCTGCACCGCGCGGCGGGAGCCGTTGACCTCCTGGTGTGCGCGACCGCCCTGCACCACGGGCACACCGTGCTCCACGTGGACAACGACTTCGTCACCGTGTCCGGCGTGCTGCCGGAGGTGCGGCAGCGCGACGCGCGTCAGTGAGCGTCGGGCGGTGCTCCCGCCGCCGTACGGCGGGGAGCGCCGCACCCGCTGCCGGCCCCCATCCCGGGTCGCGGCGGGGTCACCGCAGGAGGGCCGTCACCGCGAGAGGGACCAGGATGGCCGCCACGGACAGCAGCGTCGACGCCAGGGTCTGGCCGTTGATCACTCCCGACGGGCTCTCCGACACCTGGGTGAACAGCTCGACGGCCTGCGCCTCGTCCGCGGTCAGCGGCCGGTCACCGGGGGGCTGCCGGGGAAGGCGCCGGGCCAGCATCTGCAACACCGCCCCGCGCTTGTCCAGGACCGCCTTCGACAGCCGCCACTGGGAGTAGAGCCCGAACGACAGGATCGCCACCAGCATGGTTCCGGCCAGCACCCACTTGGTGACCAGGTACGCCCCGTGGCGTGCCATGTGGGGGGACAGCCAGACCAGGGGCGCGGAGGTGGCCGTCGAGATGACGACAATCCACAGGGTCACGATGCGGTACCAGCGGGAAAGGGCCTCGACACCGGGTGTCCGGGCCGGTGACGGCCACGCCAGTTTCACGTTTCCCCGCTTGGTGACGAGGCGGGACAGCCGTGCGGAGCGGATCAGCCAGTACAGGCCGTTCGTGCCCACCGCGCCGGACAGCGCGACCGTCGCGTAGGACATCGCGCCGACGGGTAACCTCCAAGGCGCCTCCTGGAGGGTGGACAGCACCCACAGCGCCAGACAGGAACCCGCGGCGCCCGTGAGCATCCAGCGCTCCTGGCGCCACGGCTGCACGCCCCGGTCGATCCAGCCGTGCACCGCCTCCTTGCCTCGCCGGGTGAGCATCCGGTCGAGGCTCGGCATGGCCCGGTGGAGGGCCCGGCAGGCCGTCCACGCGGCCAGGACCATCGCGAGGTCGAGCGCGACGTAGTAGCACAGCCAGAAGGCATACGCGCCCTTCCCGTGAGGTGCGGAGTGGCCCAGGGCCTGGCGCACCAGGGCGATGGTCAGAGGGGAGAGGATGACCGCCAGAAACGGAATACTGCTTTTGGTTTTCCAGGTGTTCCCGGCCGTGTCGGCGCGAATTCCGAAGCAGCGCAGCACGGTCACCCGCGCCAGGTCGCTGGGGTAACGGGCGTTGAGAGCGGTGAACTGCGGCATGGAGTCTCCCGGGCTTTTCCCTGCCTCCCAGGTTCGCCGCCGAAGTGGCCCCGGACGCGGTTCCGTTGCCGAATCGGGACGGCACCGGGGCCGGTTCACCGTCCTCGGGACGGAGTCCGTACCTGCCGGGAGCGGACGGGTTACGGCGGCGGGCCGGTTCAGGCCGTCAGCGCGTCAGGCCGTCAGCGCGGTCAGGCGGGCGCGGAAGTCGGCCAGGAACGACTGCGCGCCCGCCTCGCCGAACTCCGCCGCGTCGTAGGCCAGCCGACCCACCAGCGCGCCCTCGGCGGTGCGCCGTACGCGCAGGAACAGGCCCTGGTCGCCGCCGTCGTCCTGGCCCGCCGAGTGGACGACGCGGCCGGTGGCCTCGCCGAAGGCGTACCCGCCGGTGTCCCGCGCGGGCAGGTACTCGAACATCCGGAACCACGACGGCTCGGCGCCGCGCAGCCCCGGCATCAGGTGCGGCGCGGCGGCCAGGGCGTCGCGCAGCGGGTACTGCGCCCGCTCGTACGCCGCCACCACCGCCGTCCGCACGCGCGGCACGAGGTCGGCGCCGGGCGGGCCGTCCGGTACGTGCAGCGGGATCGGGGTCAGGTGGATGAACGGGCCGATCAGGCGTCGTACGGCCGGGTGGTCGCGCTGCTCGAAGACCGTGAGGACCACCAGGTCTTCACCGTACGCGCGGGCGCGCAGAGCGAGGGCGAACGCGGCCAGCAGGGTGGTGAACGGCGTGCTGCGGTGGCGGCGGGACCAGGCGAACACCCGCTCCGCCGCGGTGGCGTCCAGCACCTCGGTGCGCAGCGTGCGGACCGGCCCGGCCGTGCCCGGCGCGAACGGCACCTCGCGCCGGTAGCGCGGCACGCCGGTCCCCGCCAGCGCCTCCCGCCAGGCCGCGCGGTCCGCCTCCGCGCGGGCCGCCAGCCGCGCGGCCTGCCGGGCCGCGTACGCCGTGTACGTCATCGCGGGCGCGGGCGGCGGCGGGCCGCCGGTCAGGCGGGCGGTGTAGGCGGCGGCCAGCTCGGCCACGGCCAGCCGCAGGGACGTCGGATCGACGGCGAAGTGGTGGAAGACCAGGCCCAGCAGGTGGCGGCCCGGGCCGCGGGTGCTGCCGCGGGTGAGCAGGTAGCCGCGTACGAGGGGCGGCGCGTCGAGGTCCACGGGCGTGGCGGCCAGCAGGGCCGCCAGGCGCTCCCGGTCCGCCTCGTGCGCGGCGCCGGGCGGCAGGCGGGTCAGGGCCGCGTCCGCCGGGTCGAACGGCGCCATCTCCATCCACCGGGTGCCGCGCAGCGGGCGGCAGCGCAGCGGCTCGTTGCGGGCGATCAGGTCGCGGTACGCCGCGTCCAGCACGTCGGCGTCCAGCGGGCCGGTCAGCTCCACCAGGACGGTCAGGGTCATCGCGGACGCGGTGAAGGCGCCGGGCCGGTCGGCGTCGATCTGGGTGAACACCCGCTGGGGGAGCGACATGCGGTGGCGTGTCGGCTTCGGCGCCGGTCGTGTCGGGTTCGCCGCTGCCCGCGCGCGCGGCGCGCTGGTCTCGCTCATCGCGTCCGCTCCTCGACCAGGGCCAGCGGATAGCTCTCGGCGCGCTCCCGCGCGGCCAGCAGGTTGCGGTGCAGCGGCTCCAGCAGGGCCCGCGACCACCCGGCGGCCCGCCAGACCTCGTACGGCAGGCCGAACCCCAGCCGCTCCCACAGCTCCGCGTTGCGCGCCTCGTGGGCGCCGAAGGGTTCGAGGAGGACGACCGGGGTGGCGGCGGCCAGGGAGTCCATCAGGGTGCCGCCGCCGGGCTTGCTGACCACCGCCGTGGCCCGCCGCGTCAGGTGGAACGACTCGTGGTGCGCCGTGCCGCGCCGGTAGGCGGGCCTCCCGTCCGGGCCCACCGGGCCGAACGGCGGGAAGCCGGGGTCGTGCCAGGGGTGCCAGTCCGGGTCGATCATGAAGTGCCGGTCGGCGCCCGCCGCCCCGGCGGGCGGCAGGTCGGCCGCTTCGTACGCGACGACGTCCAGCGCCAGGCCCGCCGCGCGCATCTCGCGGGCCCGCGCGGCGTACGTGCCCATGCCCCAGCCGCCGCCGTGGACCAGGTGGCGCGGCTCCCGGCGCGACCACGGGACGGGTTCGGCCGGGCCCACCGGGACGGTGCGGGCGATGCCGCCCGCCCGCTCCTGGAGCAGCCATACGTCCTGGTGGCAGCCCGCGGCCGGGGCGGCCGAGGCGGCCGAGGTGAACGACGGCGAGGCCACCGAGTCGACGTGCACGGCGTGCACGCGGGTGCCCGGGCGGCGGGCGGCGTACCGGTGCGCGGTCGGCAGCCAGAAGCCGGAGAGCACCACGAGCAGGTCCACGCCGTCGGCGCGCCAGGCGGCCAGCAGCGCGCGCGTGCCGTCCTCGCCGGGCGCCGTGCCGTTGCGGGCCGCGAGCCGCTGCCCGGCCAGGGCGAGGCGGAAGTCGCGGTGGAAGGCGCGCTTGGCGGCGGGGACGCGCTCGCGCGTGGCGGCGGGCAGGTACCGCTCCAGCACGTCGACGCGCACCGGCACGCCCGCCTCGGCCAGCCGCCGGGCCAGCAGCAGCCCCGGCACGTGCACGCCCAGGGCCACACCGGAGGTCAGCACGGCGATCACCGGTCGGCCTCCCCGGCCCGCCGCAGCGCGCGCAGCGCGCCGAGCAGCCGCCGTCGGCACAGCGCGGCCACCGCCCGGTGCGCCGGGCCGTCCACGCCGCGCGCGGCCTGCTCGGTGAGCATGGCGACGTACAGGTGCAGCCGGTAGAGGGCCAGGCGGTGGCGGAGGCCCGGGGTGAGGTCGGCGCGCCCGCCCGCCGCGCGGTACCCGGCCAGGAACGCGTCGTCCGCCTCGATGCCGCCGAACAGGGCGAGAGAGGCGAAGTCGGCGTGCGGGTCGCCCCAGAAGGCCCGCTCGCCGTCGACCAGGCCGGTGACGCGGGGGCGTTCGGGGGGCTGGTCGTCTCCGGGGCCGCCGGTGCCGTCGACCAGGATGTTGCCCTCCCACAGGTCGAAGTGCACGAGCGCCGGTTCGGCCACCTCGGCGAGCGCCGCGCGTCCCGCCGCCGCCCGGGCCCGCATCGCCTCGGGCGGCGCGGGCAGGGCCGCGCCGAAGCGGTCGGCGTCCGCCAGGGCCGCGTCGAGCATCGCGGCGTACGCGTCCGGCCAGGACCCGCAGCGAGGGGCGCCGGGGCGCAGGGGGCCGAACCAGGGGCCGCGCACCCGGTGCAGCCCGGCCACCAGGCCGCCCAGCTCGTACCGCAGCCGCCGCCGCTCGGGCGCGGGCAGCCGGTCGCGGACGCGGTGCCAGGAGGTGCCGGGCAGCGCCGACACGACGATGACGTCACCGTGGCCGCCGCCCGGCGGGCCGCCGTCGCACCCGGCGTGGCGCAGCGCGGGCACCGGCGCGGCCCCGGCCGCCAGCTCAAGGAACAGCGCCTCGGTGCGCAGGGCCCCGGCCTCGTGCGCGGGCAGCGGCGTGCCGGGCGGCGGCCCTGCCTTGAGCACCACCGGGCCGTCCCGGTCCGGCGTCAGCAGCCACGTCGCGTTCCGGGTGCCGGACGCGGGGTCGGTCAGCTCGCGGGCGGACACCACGGTCGTGCCGGGGCCGAGCGCCCGCGCCACGAACCGCGCCAGCTGCGCGCGGGTCAGGGCGGGGCGGCAGGCCGCCCCCGGGCGTGCCGAGGCGGGCGCGGTCACCGGTACGCCGCCGACCGGTCCGCCGTCCACCGGGCCTGCGCCAGACCGGCCTGGCGCAGAGCGGCCTGCGCCAGACCGGCCTGCGCCAGCCGGGCCGCCGTCCACCGGTCGTAGGCGTCCCGGTAGGCGTCCTCCATGAGCGCGATCCGCCGCGCGGCCAGGGCCGTCCCGGCGTGGTCGCCGGGCGGGGAGTCCAGCAGCCGCAGCAGCGCCGCCAGCCGCGTGTCGTAGTACGCGGCGGGCGGCCCGGCGGCGCAGTCCGCGGCCGGGAAGGACAGCACGCGGCGCGGCCCGCCGTCCGGCAGCACGGTCACGTTGACCGGGAACGGCCCGGCCGCGGGCCGCAGCACGCCGCGCACCCGCACCCGCCCGGCCGTGAGCACGTACTCGTGGTCCGCGCGGTGCGGCCCGCACAGGCCCGCGTGCAGGGTGGCGGCCAGGCCCGAGGGCCAGTCGAGCCGGGCGGTGAACGTGGTGTCGACGCCGCCCGGGCCGTCGAAGTCGGCCCGCCCGCTCGCGACGGCGCCGTCCAGGCCGACGGTGGCCTGGAGGGCCTGGAGCCAGTAGCTCGCCGTGTCGAACAGCGCGCCGCCGCCCAGTTCCGGCCGGAAGCGGTAGCCGGTGCCGGGCGGCAGGTCGAAGACCAGGTGCGTGACGACCTCCCGCGGCTCGCCGAGACCGCCGTCGGCCAGCAGGGCCCGTACGGCCTCCTGCCAGGGGTGGTCGGCGGTCATCACCGCCTCCACGGCGTGCACGCCGCTGTCGGCGGCGGCGCGGAGCACGGCGTGCGCCTCGCGGCGGCCCAGGCACAGCGGCTTCTCCACCACAACGTGCTTGCCCGCGCGGGCCGCCGCCACGGCCCACCGCGCGTGGGCGGAGTTGTGCACCGACACGTACACGGCGTCTACGCGGTCGTCCGCCAGCAGCGCCTCGTAGGAGGCGTGGGCCACGGCCAGGCCGTGGCGGGCGCGGAACGCCTCGGCCCGCTCCGGGCTGCTCGCCGCGACCGCCCGTACGAGCACGTCGTCGCGGCGGGCGGCCGGGGCCAGGACGGCCCGTTCGGCGATCCCGGTGGCGCCGACGAGGCCGAAGCGGCGGACCGGGGGCCGGTCGAGGGCCGGATCCGGGGCCGGGGCCGAGCCCAGGGGCGGGGCCGGGGGCTCACCGGGCACGGGCCACCTCTCCGGCGGCGCGCCCGGCCGACCGCGCCGCCGGGGCCGCCCGGGCCGCCGGGACCGCCTGGTTCACCAGCCGGTCCAGCACCCGGTCCACGGCCCAGTCCAGCAGCCGCTCCTGCTCGGCGTCCCGGCTGAGCACCGCGTAGTACAGCCGCCCGCGCGGCGGCAGCAGCGGGCCCGCGGCCAGCGGCAGCACGCCGGTGCCGCCCGCCCGGTACAGCGCGCCCCGGTCGGCCAGCGCCTCGATGACCGCGTCGACCGGATGCCCGGCGGCGCGTACGGGCCCGCGCACGGCCCGTACGGCCAGCCGGGCCGCGACGCCCGGCCCGGCCAGGCGTTCGGCGTGCAGCAGGCTCAGCAGGCCCATGGACATGCGCGGGTTGATCTCCAGGACGGGTACGAGCGTGCCGTCGCGCAGCAGCATGGAGTCCACGCACACCGGGCCCCAGTAGCCCTCGGCGGCGAGCGCGGCGCCGACGCCCTCCATCACCTCGCGGTAGCCGCCGTCCGCCAGCCGCCGCTCCAGGGAGGCGGGCAGCGACCGCGAACCGGCGTAGCGGAACGCCGCGTTTTCCATCAGGCGCGCGCCGCGCCAGCGCACCGCGCCGCCGCGCGCCACCTCGAAGTGCGCGGAGAAGTCGGCGACCCGGTCGTAGCGGGCCTGCACGAGCAGTTCGAGGTCGGCGCCGCGGTCGGTCTGTCGGGCCAGCACCCGGGCCAGGGTGCGCAGCACGCCGGGGGAGGACACCGCGACGGTGCCGCGCCCCGACACCCCGTACGGGTCCTTGACCAGCACCGGGTCCTCGGCCAGGGGCGCGGCGGCGCCGGTCTCCGCGACGGCGGTGTGCAGCTCGGCGACGGACCGGACGGTGGTGCCCGCACCGGGCAGCCCGAGGGCGCGCACCAGCGCGTTGGACCAGGTCTTGGACGACACGCGGCGCACCGCGCACACGTCGGGCAGGTCGGCGCGCAGGCCGCAGCGGGCGGCCAGGTCGGCGGTCTGCGGCAGCACGGCGTACGGCGCGAGGGCGCGCCCGGCCAGGTCGCCGGGCGGGGCGGCGGCCAGCCGCCGCTCGACGCACCCGCCGGGGCCGCCCGGCGCCG
>NZ_JAVSCF010000063.1:0-26128 GCF_031932565.1 Streptomyces sp. B1866 | reverse complement strand
CGGGTGCGCCCGGCGGCGTCCCGTCGTGCGGCGCGGGCACCCCACGGCCCTACGTGCGCCCGTACGGCCGGCGCGGGCGCCCCGGCGGTGATCCGCGGCCCCGGCCGTCACCGTACGGACCTGCGTACCCCCCTGCGAGTGATATCAGTTGTCGGCGGGGCCCCGTAGGCTGGCGGCCCTATGACTGCATCGCCCACCCCCTCACTCGCCGACCTGCTGCACGCCGCTGTCACCTCCGTGGGCGGCGCCGAGCGCCCCGGGCAGGTCGCCATGGCCCACGCCGTGGCCGACGCCATCGAGGACGGCTCCCACCTGCTCGTCCAGGCGGGCACCGGCACCGGCAAGTCGCTCGGCTACCTCGTGCCCGCCCTCGCGCACGGCGAGCGCGTCGTCGTCGCCACCGCGACCCTCGCCCTCCAGCGGCAGCTCGCGGAGCGCGACCTGCCGCGCACGGTCGACGCGCTGCACCCGCTGCTGCGCCGCCGCCCGGAGTTCGCCATGCTCAAGGGCCGCTCCAACTACCTGTGCCTGCACCGCCTGCACGAGGGCGTGCCGCAGGACGACGAGGACGGGCTCTTCGACCCCTTCGAGGCCGCGGCGCCCACCAGCAGGCTCGGGCAGGACCTGCTGCGACTGCGCGACTGGGCGGACGAGACCGAGACCGGCGACCGCGACGGCCTGACCCCGGGCGTCTCCGACCGCGCCTGGTCCCAGGTGTCGGTGACCTCCCGCGAGTGCCTGGGCGCGGCCAAGTGCGCGTACGGCGCGGAGTGCTTCGCCGAGGCCGCCCGCGAATGGGCCAAGCTGGCCGACGTCGTGGTCACCAACCACGCGCTGCTGGCCATTGACGCCATCGAGGGCGCGCCCGTCCTGCCCAGCCACGAGGTGCTCATCATCGACGAGGCGCACGAACTGGTCTCCCGGGTCACCGGCGCCGCCAGCGGCGAGCTGACCCCGGGCCAGGTCAACCGGGCCGTGCGCCGGGCCGCCAAGCTCGTGAACGAGAAGGCGGCCGACGCCCTCCAGACCGCCGCCGAGACCTTCGAGCGGCTGATGGAGCTGGCCCTGCCCGGCCGCCTCGACCCCGTCCCCGAGGACCTGGGGTACGCGCTGATGGCCCTGCGGGACGCTGCCCGTACCGTCATCTCCGCGCTCGGCGCCACCCGTGACGCGTCCGTCCAGGACGAGGACGCCGTCCGCAAGGAGGCCCGCGCGTCGGTGGAGACAGTGCAGGCGGTGGCCGAGCGGATCGTCGCCGGGTCCGAGTACGACGTGGTGTGGTACGAGCGGCACGACCGGTTCGGCGCGTCCCTGCATGTCGCCCCGCTGTCGGTGTCGGGGCTGCTGCGGGAGAAGCTGTTCGGGGACCGGTCCGTCGTCCTGACCTCCGCCACGCTGAAGCTCGGCGGGGACTTCACCGGGGTCGCCGGCTCCCTCGGCCTGACTCCCGACGGCGCCATGGACCGTACGGACCGTACGGACGGAACGGACCGCGCGGACGGCGGCGACGGCCCGGGCGCGGAGGCAGCGGACGGTGCGGACGGCCGCGAGGGCGCCGGCGGGGACGGCGGCGGGGGCCCGGAGGCGGCCGTGGCCCGCTGGCGGGCCCTGGACGTCGGCTCCCCGTTCGACTACGCGAAGCAGGGCATTCTCTACGTGGCCAAGCACCTGGCCCAGCCCGGGCGGGACGGCACCCGCGCCGACATGCTGGACGAGCTCACCGAGCTGGTCGAGGCCGCCGGAGGCCGCACCCTGGGGCTGTTCTCCTCGATGCGGGCCGCGCAGGCGGCCGCGGAGGAGCTGCGCGGACGGCTGGACCTGCCGATCCTGCTACAGGGCGAGGAGACGCTGGGCGAGCTGATCCGCACCTTCGCCTCCGACGCCCGCACCTGCCTGTTCGGCACCCTGTCGCTGTGGCAGGGCGTCGACGTGCCAGGGCCGAACTGCCAGCTGGTGGTCATGGACCGGGTGCCCTTCCCGCGTCCCGACGACCCGCTGATGAACGCCCGGCAGAAGGCCGCGGAGGAGGCCGGCCGCAACGGTTTCATGGCGGTCGCCGCGACGCACGCCGCCCTGCTCATGGCCCAGGGCGCGGGCCGGCTGGTGCGCGCCTCGGGCGACCGGGGTGTGGTCGCGCTCCTCGACCCCCGGGTCGAGCGGGCCCGGTACGGCACCTTCCTGCGCCGGTCCATGCCGGGCTTCTGGTACACGACCGACCGCAACCAGGTGCGCCGCTCGCTCGCGGCCATCGACGCCGCTGCCAGGGCGGCGGCCGGGGAGACGGCGGCCGGGTGACGACGACCGCCGGGCACGGCGGGGCGGCGCACCGGGCATCGCGTACCAGGCAGGTCGCGCACCAGGCAGGGGGAGAGCAGAGGGAGCCGGACGGTGCGGGACGCGCGGGGGCCGGGCCGCGCGGGCGGGGCGCGGTCGCGGCCGACGGGTGGGACGCGGGGCCGTGGAGAAGAGCCGGGGGATGCGGAACAGGCGCCCGACGCCGGGGTGAACCCGGCGCCCTCAGGCGTCAGACGCGCCGCAGTACGGCGACCACCTTGCCGAGGATGGTCGCCTCGTCGCCGGGGATCGGCTGGTAGGCGGCGTTGTGCGGGAGGAGCCACACGTGGCCGTCCTCCCGCTTGAAGCGCTTCACGGTCGCCTCGCCGTCGAGCATCGCGGCGACGATGTCGCCGTTCTCCGCGACGGGCTGGCGGCGCACGGTGACCCAGTCGCCGTCGCAGATGGCGGCCTCGATCATCGAGTCGCCGACCACCTTGAGCACGAACAGCTCGCCGTCCCCCACCAGCTGCCGGGGCAGGGGGAAGACGTCCTCGACCGACTCCTCGGCGAGGATCGGGCCTCCTGCCGCGATCCGGCCGACCAGCGGCACGTACGAGGCGGCGGGCTTGCCCATGGTGTCCGACGGCTGGGCGGTGGGCTGGTCCGAGGCGCGGACCTCGTACGCCCGCGGGCGGTGGGGGTCGCGGCGCAGGAAGCCCTTGCGCTCCAGGGCCATGAGCTGGTGGGCCACGGAGGAGGTGCTGGACAGCCCCACCGCCTGCCCGATCTCCCGCATGGACGGCGGGTAGCCGCGGCGCTGCACGGAGTCCCGGATGACCTCGATGACGCGCCGCTGCCGGTCGGTCAGACCGGAGCTGTCCGCTCGGATGCCGGGCGGCCGACCGGGCAGCGAGCGTGGCGACTTCTGCCCCTCCGGGCTGGTCATGGCGTCTTTCATGACATGTGTCCGGTTCATGGCGTGTGTCTGCTCGCGCCGGCTGGCGGAGCGCTCCGGAGTGGTGAGGGTGGCGGTCTCGGCGGTGGTGGTCACGACGGCCCCTTTCGACTGGTCACCTGCTCTCCCTGGCTGCACAACGGTAGTTGCTTTCGAAAGGTTGCGCCAAACACACGTTCGAGTGAAATTTTGCGGTGGGTGTGCCGGGATCGCGGGATCGGGTGTATGGGCATGCGCGGCGGGAGGGGGTGCGGGGGCGCCGGGCCGACGCGGTTCCAGTCTCCCACCTTCTCCCCGGCGCGCGTGCCGCCGGGGGGCTCGCGTAGGGTCGTGCCCGCGGCGCGGCCGGGCCCACTCCCGGCGTGTTGGCGCCGCTGCCACCAGATGTAGTGGTTTGATGGCTGCCGGCCACCCACAAATTGTGGTCCCGGTGCTTCTGTGCCGGGATTTTCGCCTATGCTGGGGGCTGCTTCGACGGGCCCGCGAGGGTCTGCCGTTTCCTTCGTTCATGCCTCTGGCATGTGCCGAAGGCCGTGCGGTGGGCGCGGAGCGCGGAGGAGTCCCGCGCCGTCGTGCCGAGGCGCCGCCTTCCGGACCCGTGCGGCCTCGGCGCAGGCGCCCGGGGCGGAGGGGCGCGGAGACGCGCGTCGGCCGTCGAGCGTGAAGTCCAGCGTGAGATCAGCGCGTACCCGGCGTACACGGCTGAATACCAGGTGAAGGAGGGTACGCCGCGATGCACTGCCCCTTCTGCCGGCATCCCGACAGTCGCGTCGTCGACAGCCGCACCACCGACGACGGCTCCTCGATCCGCAGGCGCCGCCAGTGTCCCGACTGCTCGCGGCGGTTCACCACCGTGGAGACCGCCTCGCTGATGGTGATCAAGCGCAGCGGGGTCACCGAGCCCTTCAGCCGCGACAAGGTCATCGCCGGCGTGCGCAAGGCGTGCCAGGGGCGCCCGGTCACCGAGGACGCCCTGGCCAAGCTCGGCCAGCAGGTGGAGGAGGCGGTGCGCGCCACCGGCAGCGCCGAGCTGTCCGCCCATGACGTGGGCCTGGCCATCCTCGGCCCGCTGAAGGAACTCGACCTCGTCGCCTACCTCCGCTTCGCCTCCGTCTACCGCGCCTTCGACTCGCTGGAGGACTTCGAGGACGCGATCGCGGAGCTGCGCGGGGACCGGCGGCCGGCCGGGCCCGACCCCGGGCGCGGCGCGCCCGCATCCGCCGCCGGCTGACAGCCGCGGCGACTCACGACTGCCCGGGGCCGCGGCCCCGGGGCGAACGAAGACACCGACACCGTGCCACGGGAAGAAAAACGGCACGTCAGGGCGTTTCATCCGGTACAGGAGGCGGTATGACAGAGACGACGAGTGGCCCGGCGCGAGGCTCCCGCGCCAAGGGGAGCAAGGCCGACAAGGGGTCCAAGGGGCTGCGGGTCGAGCGCGTCCACACCACCCCGGGCGTGCACCCGTACGACGAGGTGGCCTGGGGCCGCCGTGACGTCGTCATGACCAACTGGCGCGACGGCTCGGTCAACTTCGAGCAGCGCGGCGTGGAGTTCCCCGACTCCTGGTCGGTGAACGCGGTCAACATCGTCACGAGCAAGTACTTCCGCGGCGCCCTGGGCACCCCCGCCCGGGAGTGGAGCCTGAAGCAGCTCATCGACCGCGTCGTACGCACGTACCGCAAGGGCGGCGAGGACCACGGCTACTTCGCCTCGCCCGCCGACGCCGAGATCTTCGAGCACGAGCTCACGTACGCTCTGCTGCACCAGGTCTTCAGCTTCAACTCCCCGGTCTGGTTCAACGTCGGCACCGCGCAGCCGCAGCAGGTCAGCGCCTGCTTCATCCTGTCCGTGGACGACTCCATGGAGTCGATCCTGGACTGGTACAAGGAAGAGGGGATGATCTTCAAGGGCGGCTCCGGCGCCGGACTGAACCTCTCCCGCATCCGCTCCTCCAAGGAGCTGCTGTCCTCCGGCGGCAACGCCTCCGGTCCCGTCTCCTTCATGCGCGGCGCCGACGCCTCGGCCGGGACGATCAAGTCGGGCGGCGCCACCCGCCGGGCCGCCAAGATGGTCGTGCTCGACGTCGACCACCCGGACGTCGAGGCGTTCATCGAGACCAAGGTCAAGGAGGAGGAGAAGATCCGCGCCCTGCGCGACGCGGGCTTCGACATGGACCTGGGCGGCGACGACATCACCTCCGTCCAGTACCAGAACGCGAACAACTCGGTCCGGGTGAACGACGCGTTCATGAAGGCCGTGGAGACCGGCTCGCGCTTCGGCCTGCGCGCCCGGCTGACCGGCGAGGTGCTGGAGGAGGTCGACGCGAAGTCCCTCTTCCGCAAGATGGCCGAGGCGGCCTGGGCCTGCGCCGACCCGGGCATCCAGTACGACGACACGATCAACCACTGGCACACCTCGCCGGAGTCGGGCCGGATCACCGCCTCCAACCCGTGCAGCGAGTACATGCACCTGGACAACTCCTCGTGCAACCTCGCGTCGCTCAACCTGATGAAGTTCCTGGACGACGACGGCGCGGGCCGCCAGCGCTTCGACGCCGTGCGCTTCGCCAAGGTCGTGGAACTGGTCATCACCGCGATGGACATCTCCATCTGCTTCGCCGACTTCCCCACCCAGAAGATCGCCGAGACCACCCGCGCCTTCCGCCAGCTCGGCATCGGCTACGCCAACCTCGGCGCCCTGCTCATGGCGACCGGCCACGCCTACGACAGCCACGGCGGCCGGGCCCTGGCCGGGGCCGTCACCTCCCTGATGACGGCCACCTCCTACCGCCGCTCCGCGGAGCTGGCGGCGGTCGTCGGCCCGTTCGACGGCTACGCCCGCAACGCCGACGCCCACCAGCGCGTCATGCGCCAGCACGCCGAGGCCAACGACGCCGCCACCCGCATGGACGACCTGGACACCCCCGTGTGGGCCGCGGCCACCGAGGCCTGGCAGGACGTGCTGAGCCTCGGCGCGCGGCACGGCTTCCGCAACGCGCAGGCGTCCGTACTCGCCCCGACCGGCACCATCGGCCTGATGATGGACTGCGACACCACGGGCGTGGAGCCGGACCTGGCCCTGGTGAAGTTCAAGAAGCTCGTCGGCGGCGGCTCCATGCAGATCGTGAACAACACGGTCCCGCAGGCGCTGCGGCGGCTCGGCTACCAGCAGGAGCAGATCGAGGCGATCGTCGCCCACATCGCCGAGCACGGCAACGTCATCGACGCGCCGGGCCTGCGGCACGAGCACTACGAGGTCTTTGACTGTGCCATGGGCGAGCGCGCCATCTCGCCCATGGGGCACGTGCGCATGATGGCCGCCGCCCAGCCCTTCCTGTCGGGCGCGATCTCCAAGACGGTCAACATGCCGGAGTCCGCCACCGTCGAGGAGATCGAGGAGATCTACTTCCAGGGCTGGAAGCTGGGCCTGAAGGCACTGGCGATCTACCGCGACAACTGCAAGGTCGGCCAGCCGCTGTCCGCCGGGAAGAAGCAGGAGAAGACCGAGGGGAAGGCGGAGGGCCGGCCCGCCGCCGAGCCGGAGCGGGTGGTCGAGTACCGCCCGGTGCGCAAGCGCCTGCCCAAGGGCCGCCCGGGCATCACCACGTCCTTCACCGTGGGCGGCGCCGAGGGCTACATGACGGCCAACTCCTACCCGGACGACGGCCTCGGCGAGGTCTTCCTGAAGATGTCCAAGCAGGGCTCGACGCTCGCGGGCATGATGGACGCCTTCTCGATCGCCGTCTCCGTCGGCCTGCAGTACGGGGTCCCCCTGGAGACGTACGTCTCGAAGTTCACCAACATGCGCTTCGAGCCGGCGGGCATGACCGACGACCCCGACGTGCGCATGGCCCAGTCGATCGTCGACTACATCTTCCGCAGGCTGGCGCTGGACTTCCTGCCCTTCGAGACCCGCTCGGCGCTGGGCATCCACTCCGCCGAGGAGCGCCAGCGGCACCTGGAGACCGGCTCGTACGAGCCGGCCGACGACGAGGTCGACGTCGAGGGCCTGGCGCAGTCGGCGCCGCGCCAGGCGGCCGCGCCGCGCGTCGCCGACGTGCCGCGCGCGGTGGCCCCGGCGCCCGCGCAGGCCCACAACTCCACCGAGCTCGCCGAGATCCAGCTCGGGCTGAGCGCGGACGCGCCGCTGTGCTTCTCGTGCGGCACGAAGATGCGCCGCGCGGGCAGCTGCTACCTGTGCGAGGGCTGCGGCTCCACGAGCGGGTGCAGCTGAAAACGGGCGGAATTGCATCCGATGCATCATTGAGCATCCGTTGAGGAGGTCGTTGACCTGCACGTGAGAGAGGGAGCCGATCCTTGGTCGGCTCCCTCTCTGCTGTTACCGGCCTGCGGTGATGCCGGACGTGGCGTAACCGATGCATCGATGTTGCGTTGAATGCATCGTGACGAGAGCAGCTGAACTGCCGGGTGCAGCCTCGCTTGTACTGGCCTCCGGGGTCGTCCACATCGACCCGGCCCCGGCGGTCTTCGAGGCGATGCTGGACGGCTGGGCCATGCAGCAGCGGACCCGGTTCCTGAAGGCGGCGACGATCCGGTCCCGCATTGATCTGGTACGGCGCTTCGCGGTGTTCACCAACGAATATCCGTGGCAGTGGCGGCCGGTCGAGGTGGAGGCGTTCATCGATCACCTGCGATCGGGGCAGCGGCCGATCGTGGTCTCCACCGCCCGCGGGTACCAGAACACGCTGCGGCTGTTCATGGAGTACGTCACCGACGTCCGCTACGCGTGGCCGCGCGAGTGCGAGGAGAAGTTCGGTCAGGCGCCGGTGCAGATCCTGCACGAGTGGAACACCGTGGCCCATGTCGCCGAGTACGAAGGCGATCCCCGACGTCGGCCGCTGACCTACGACGAGGTCCAGGCGCTGTTCGACGCCGCGGACGCACGGGTGGAGGAGATCAGGGCCCGGCGCCGCAAGGGCGCATTGGCCGCGATGCGCGACGCCGTGCTGCTCAAGACCGTCTACGCCTACGGGCTGCGCCGCCGGGAGGCGTGGGGCCTGGACCTGCCTGACTTCCGGCACAATCCCAAGGCTCGGGGGTACGGTCGCTGCGGTGCCCTCTACGTCCGCTGGGGAAAGTCGTCCAAGGGCAGCCCGCCCAAGCGGCGGACCGTGCTCACGGTCCCGGAAATGGACTGGATCGTTCCCGCGCTGGAGCAGTGGCTCGACGAGATCCGGCCCGCCTTCGGCCCGGGACGGCTTCCGGCTCTGTGGGTGACCGAGCGCCAGAGCCGTCTGTCACGCCGCTCGGTGAACGAGGCATTCGAGGAGGCGCGTGACGCCGCTGGCCTTCCCGAGGAACTCGACCTGCACTGCCTGCGGCACTCCTACGTCACGCACCTGATCGAGTTCGACTATCCGGAGCGGTTCGTCCAAGACCAGGTCGGGCACGAGTACGCGTCCACCACCGCGCTCTACACCGGCGTCAGCGACGAGTACCGCAACCGCCTGCTCCAGCGCTCCCTGGATCGCCACGCAGACCGGTGGAGCGTCTCGTGAACCGCAAGATGGGCTACCAGTGGCACCTGCGCAAGGTCATGGCCGACCGCGGAATGTTCGCCACCACCGACCTCGTGCCCCTGCTCGCCGAGCGCGGAGTGCACCTGTCCCGGGAGCAGGTCTTCCGCCTCGTGACCCAGTCGCCGCAGCGCATGTCGATGGACACCCTGGCGGCCCTCTGCGATGTTCTCGACTGCCAGGTCCAGGACCTCATCGAGATCACGGTGGTCAACCAGCAGGTCCGCAAGACCGGCACCGGCGGCAGCGACCAGGCCGCCCCGCAAGTACGCCGCACGTCCATCCGCCGCCCGGAGGGACTGTGACCGCACTGGCCGAAGTCGCCGCCGCAATCGTGGAGTTGCTGAGCAGAGCCCTGCCCGAGGCGGACAGGGGCACCTTGTCCGCTCACGTCGCGAACCTGCGGCTGAACCGCTCGACCGCCCGGGAACTGCTGGACCACCTCCAAAGCGTCCCGGACGCGCTGTCCTCGGGCCACTCCGGCGGCCCGGCGGCCCGGCTGCGGCTCCTGGACGCCCTCGCCGCCGAACACCCCACGGTCCAGCCGGCCCGGTGCGTCCGCTGCCACCGGAGCAGGACACTGCGCCACCGGCTCGATGAGGGCCGGGCCTGCGTCAACTGCTACGGCCGACAGCACGTCGAGACATGCGTGCGCTGCGGCGACCTGCGCGAGGTCGCCCTGCGCCAGGCGGACGGCGGTGCCGTCTGCCCCAAGTGCAAGCGCCGGGACACCTCCTTCTGGCGAACGTGCGGCGTCTGCGGCAAGACGGCGCCGGTCGCCGCACGCCGAGACGGACAGCCGCTCTGCCAGAACTGCCTGCCCAGACGCCCACGGCCCTGTTCGACCTGCGGCCGGGACCAGCGGGTGAGGGCCTACACGGATCAAGGACCGCTCTGCGGACGCTGTTACCAGCGCTCGAAGGCCGCTGAATGTGAGGAATGCGGTCGGGTAACAGCGAATCGCCGCCGCGACCGGAATTCTGGTGCCCTGGTCTGCGAACGCTGCTGGAACCCGCCCGTGCTCACCTGCGTCGACTGCGGTCAGCAGCGTCCTTGCCCGCGCGGACTGACGACGGGTGAGCCGCGTTGCGGCAGCTGCTACTCCCGCAGGCGCCCGCGACGACCGTGCGCTCGCTGCGGAAAATGCCAGCGCATCCACTCACGGCTCCCGCTCGGAGACGTCTGCGGTCCCTGTCACACGAAGATCCGCCGGAACCCGGCCCCGTGCGCCCGATGCGCCGCCGTCCGACCCCTCATCGGCGCGGACGCGGCCGACCGTGCGATCTGCGGCCCCTGCGCGGGCGATACCCGGGAATGGAACTGTCGCCGGTGCGACCGCTTCGACGCCCTGTTCTCCGACGGTCTCTGCCCGCGCTGCGTCGCCGACGACCGCGTACACCAACTGCTGTCCGGCTCGGACGGACGCCTTCGGCCTCAGCTGACGCCCCTGCTCGAACTACTGGACACCGAGTCAGACCCCTATCAGATCCTGATCTGGCTCTACCGCTCCGACTGGGGCAGCCTTCTGGGCCGTCTCGCCACCGACCACGAGGAGATCACCCACGATCTCCTCGACACCTTCCCCTCCCACCACAAGCCCGTCCAATACCTGCGCTCGGTCCTGGTGACGGCCGGTGTCCTGCCCGCCCGCGACGAACACCTCGACGGCATCCCGGCCTGGCTCGACACCCTCCTCGCCGCCCAGCCGCCGCACATCATCGCGCTCATCCGTCCCTACGCCTCCTGGTCGGTGCTGCGCCGAGCACGCGGTCTCAGCATGCGACGGGCCTCGACCCCCAGCGTCCGCAAGTACGCGCGCTCCCGCATCCTGATCGCCGTCCGCTTCCTGAACTGGCTTGATGAACAGCAGCTGAGGCTGGCCACGGTCACACAGGCGGACGTGGACGCCTGGCTGGATGCCGGAACCCACACGCACCACCGCCTCCGCGACTTCCTGCGCTGGGCCCACAGACGCCGCCTCGCTCCTGAAATCCACATCCCCTGGCTCGGCAGCGGCCGGAGCGATCCCGGCGACATCCTCGATGACCACGAGCGGTGGCAACTGCTGCGACGCTGCCTCACCGAAGAGGACATCCCGCTGCACCAGCGCGCCGCCGGCGCCCTCGTCCTGCTCTACGGGCAACGCCCCCAGCGCATTGTCACGCTCACCCGCGCCGACATCAGTACGCGAGGCGAACGCACCCATCTCACCCTCGACCGGCACCCGGTACTGCTGCCGCCCCCGCTCGCTGAGATCATCCAGCGACTGGCCGCCGCCGAGCCGTTCGGCCGGCGCCCCATCATCCGCGGCCCCGCCCCGGCCAGCGCACTACTCTTCCCCGGCGCACGCCCCGGCGCCTGCATGGACCACGGCCGCCTCACTCACCAGCTCAACACCCTCGGCATCCGCGTTATCCCCGCACGCAACAGCGCGCTATGTGCCCTGGCCGACGACCTCCCCGCCCCGGTGGTCGCCGACCTGCTCGGAATCCACATCACCACCGCCGTCCGATGGGGCAAACTCGTCAAGCGAGACTGGACTGCCTATCTCGCAGCCCGCACCGACAGCGGGTAACAGCAACCACGAACAGCGGACGGGAGGCCGTCCTCAATGCCCCAGTACAGTCCCCGAGTGGACGACGAGTGCCTGCCTTCCATGCCGTCCCTGCGCAGCGAGCAGCCGCAGCACGACGATCAACTGGCCCTGTTCGGGCAGCCTCAGCGGGCCCGCATCCCCACCGAACTCTGGCAGAGCTGGCTGGACGACCCAGCGGTCGCGGCGCGCTTCGAGGCCAAACGCTACCGGCGATCCGAACACGCATGCTGGATATGGACAGCCGGAATCTCCTCGACCGGTCATGGAACCTTCCGCGCTGCCAGCCTCCCCGGACGCTCCCGACGCGGCACCGTTCCCGCACACCTCTTCGCCTACCAGTTCGAACACGGCGTCATCCCCCGCCTGGGCTGGTCGGAAGCCGACGACCCCTGCCTCTGCCACCGTTGCGATGAAGCGGGATGCGTCAACCCTTCCCATCTCCGACTGGGCACCAACGCTGAGAACCGCGCCGAATGGGCCCAACGCCACCGCAACCCCCACGGACCACTCGCCGACCTCCGTGGTGCCGCAGGGCGAGCCCGAGCCGTCGCTGCGGCGATCCGTGCGGGGATCATCGCCGGAGAAGACCCAGCACAGATCGAACAACGAATCCAAGCTGCCCGTGACGAGGGCCGACCGCTGACCTTGTGGTGATGGCAACTGAGAGCGGGCCGCAGCCTTGGAATACCGCACGTCAGCAATACGTGATCTCCACCAGTACGCTCCCGCGGCCCCCGGTGTCCGGGTGACCGGGGGCGGACGAGCGGACGGCGGGGTGCGGGCCGGGAAGGCCCGCACCCCGCCGTCGCGTGCCGGGGCCCGTCGGAGCCCGGCGGCCGGACGGCCCGCTCGTGGGGTCGACAGACGCGCCGCGGGCGTCCATGCGGGTCAGCCTGGTGCTCCGGGAGGTGCCGGACGTGGCCGGACGCGATCGGCGTCCCGCGTGCCGGGCCGGGATTGCGGCAGGATCGCAGAACGGGGCCGGGCAGCGGACCGGCGGCGCGATTCGTAAGACCGGAGGCACAGCGCGTGAGCGGGAGCATGTGGGGCGGCGACAGGCTGGACCTGGACGCCTATCTGGCCCGGATCGGCTACGAGGGCGAGGCCCGGCCCGGCCTGGCGACGCTGCGCGCCCTGCACCGCGGCCACGTGGCCGCCTTCCCGTTCGAGAACCTGGACATCGTGCTGGGCCGCCCCGTCCGGCTGGACGTCGGCGCCCTCCAGGCCAAGATGGTCCGGCAGCGGCGGGGCGGCTACTGCTACGAGCAGAACCTGCTGTTCGCCGCCGTGCTGGAACGCCTCGGCTTCGCCTTCACCGGGCTCGGCGGGCGGATCCGGATGGGCAGCAGCACGGCGCCGCGCGCCATCACGCACATGTTGCTGAAGGTGGATCTGGGCGTCGGCGGCACCGAGCCCGGCGGCGGCGCGGCGTGCGGGCCCGACGGGAGCGGCGGGACCTGGCTGGCGGACGTCGGCTTCGGCGGCGGGGGCCTGCTGGAGCCGGTCCCGCTGCGGGACGGCGCCACGCGGCGGCAGGGGGAGTGGACGTTCGGGGTCGCGGCGGAGCCCCGAGGGGTGTGGGCGCTGCGCACGCGGCGGCCGGAGGGCTGGTTCGACCTGTACGGCTTCACCCTGGAGGAGCGCGTTCCCGCCGACTACGCCGTCATGCACCACTACAACGCGACGCATCCCCGCTCGGCGTTCACCGGTCGGCCCGTGGTGCAGCGCACGGAGCCGTCCGGGCGGCGGGCCCTGGCGGGCGGGCGGCTGTCGGTCGCCCGCACCGGCGCCCCGGACGTGGAACGGGCCGTACCGGCGGGCGCGTTCGGCGCGGTGCTGCGCGAGGAGTTCGGCATCGAGGTCAGCGCCGAGGACGCGGCCGAACTGGGCAAGAGGTACGGGTCCGGCGCGTGATGCGGCGCCGCCCGGGGGCCGTACGATAGCGCGGTGCTGGTCAAGTGGATACGCTGCACCGTCGTGGACCGCCGCGGCTTCGAGCGGGGGCAGCGGAAATGGGCGGGGCTGCTCGGCGAACCGGGGTTCAGGGGGCAGGGCGGCGGCTGGAGCAGGTCGCGTCCGGATGTGGCGCACGTGTTCGCCTTCTGGGAGAGCCGGGCGTTCTACGACTCGTTCATGGCCCGGTCGCACGACCGGCTGGCCGCCGCGCAGTCGGGGACCTTCACCGGCGCCCAGGTCCGGCTGTTCGAGCACCGTTTCGACGTGAAGGTGGGCTTCCAGCCGCAGTTCACGGACGCGGACGTGGTGCGCGTCGCGCACTGCCGGGTGCACGAGGAGCGGGTGGAGCACTTCACCCACGTGCAGGAGAAGGTGTGGAACCCGGCGATGGCCGGGTCGCCCGGAATGCTGCGCGGGGTGTTCGGCGAGGCGCCCGGCTGCGAGTTCCTGGTGCTGTCGATGTGGGACTCGGCCGCCGAGCACGGCAAGTACCGCACGGAGCGGGTCGAGCGGCTCGGCCTGCGCGCGCAGACCGAGGCGGACGTGGCCGCCATCGCGGGTGACGTGGTGACCGTCGAGCCCGCCTGGACGGTGTGACCGGCTGCCGGGGCGCCGCCGGGCCGGGCCGGGCACGCGGCGCGGGCGCCGTGGCGCCCGGCTTTCCCCGGCCCGTTCCGGCATCGTCCGCGCGACCGTTCTAGGGTGGCGGTATGGCACAGCCCCGGCGCATCGTCCTGCTCCGCCACGGAGAGTCGGAGGGGAACGCCGACGACTCCGTCTACGAGCGGATCCCCGACCACGCGCTGGGCCTGACCGACAGAGGGCGGCGGCAGGCGCGGGAGGCGGGCGAGCGGCTGCGCGCCCTGTTCGCCGACGAGCGGGTGTCGGCCTACGTGTCGCCGTACCGCCGCACCCACCAGACCTTCCGGCACCTCGGGCTCGACCCGTCCCGCACCCGGGTGCGGGAGGAGCCGCGGCTGCGCGAGCAGGACTGGGGCAACTGGCAGGACCGCGCGGACGTACGCAAGCAGAAGGCATACCGGGACGCTTACGGGCATTTTTTCTACCGTTTCGCCCAGGGAGAGTCCGGCGCCGACGTCTACGACCGGGTGGGCGCCTTCCTGGAGAGCCTGTGGCGCAGCTTCCAGGACCCCGACCACCCGCCGAACGTGCTGCTGGTCACGCACGGGCTGACCATGCGGCTGTTCTGCATGCGGTGGCTGCACTGGTCGGTCGCCGAGTTCGAGTCGCTGTCCAACCCGGACAACGGCGAGACCCGGGCCCTGCTGCTGGGCGCCGACGGGCGCTACCGCCTCGACCGGCCGTTCGAGCGCTGGTGCACGCCGGAGCCCTACGGCCTGACCCGCTGACCGCCGGGCGGACCGCCGCCGGCCGGCCCGGCGGTCAGCGGGCCGGGGCGCGCCGGAGCCCGGGGCGGGCGCGGTGGGCAGGTCGGCTCCCACCGCGCCCCCAGGGCAGCCGGGCGCGCACGCAGTCGGGTCCCGCGGCCGGTCCCCTCGGTCCGTACGCCCCGGGGCCGCACCGCGGCCGCACACCCCGCCCGTACGCCTGTACGCCTGGGCGGGGCTCGCCGCCGGAGACGGGCGGCAGGGGGCGGGGGAGCCCCGGCAGCCGACCGCCCCGGCGGCAGGCGGTGCCTGCGCCGCCCGCCGCCGCGCCCGTGTCAGGGCCGTGTCAGGCGACGGGGGCCGCGCCCGCCGCGCCGCTCAGCGCCTCCAGGTCGCTCTTGCGGACCTTGATCACCGCGAGGCCGACCACGAGCGCCAGCGCCACCAGGGCGGCGGCCGCGATGAACGCGCTGGAGGTCCCGACGGCGAGCACCTTGTGTCCCCAGGGCGCGGGCAGCTCGCCGGTCTTGGCCAGCTCCGCCTTCTGCTGCGGAGTCGCCTTCGCGAGGAAGGACGGCAGCTGCTTCTTCGCCTCGTCGTGGGTGGCCGTGCCGTAGACCGTCAGCAGGATGGACAGGCCCAGCGAACCGCCCACCTGCTGCATCGCGTTGAGCAGGCCGGAGGCAGCGCCCGCCTCGTGCTGCGCGATCCCGGAGACGGCGGTGAGGGTCAGCGTGACGAAGTTGAGCCCGATGCCGAACCCGAACAGCAGCATCGGGCCGAGCACGCCGCCCACGTACGAGCTGCTCTCGTCGAGCAGCGTCAGCCAGCCCAGGCCCACGGTCGCGGTGGCCGAGCCGACGACGATGAAGGGCTTGGGGCCCAGCACCGGCAGCAGCCGCTGGGACAGGCCCGCCGCCACCGTGATCGCCGCCGGGATCGGCAGGAACGCGACGCCCGCCTCGATCGGGCTGTAGCCCAGCACCCGCTGCACGAAGATGACGACGAAGAAGAACATGCCGAACATCGCCGCGGCCACGCACAGCATGATCACGTACGATCCGGCGCGGTTGCGGTCGGTGAACATCCGCAGCGGCGTGATCGGGTCGGACACCCGCGTCTCGATGATCGCGAAGGCCGCGAGCAGCACCAGCGCCGCGCCGAAGGCCGTGAGGGTGAGGCCGTCGCGCCAGCCGTCCTCGGAGGCCCGCACGAACCCGTACACCAAGGCGGTCATGCCGCCTGTCGACGTCAGCGCGCCGGAGATGTCGAAGCGGCCGCTGTGCCGCTCGGACTCGGCGATGTACAGCGGCGCGAGGACCACGATCAGCAGGCCGATCGGGACGTTCACGAACAGGACCCAGCGCCAGTTCAGCCACTCGGTCAGCATGCCCCCGAGGAGCAGGCCCATGGCGCCGCCGCCCGCGGAGACGGCGGCGAAAACGCCGAACGCCCGGTTCCGCTCGGGCCCTTCCGGGAACGTGGTGGTGACCAGCGCCAGCGATGTGGGTGAGGCGATCGCACCGCCCACTCCCTGGAGGGCACGCGCCGCGAGCAGCTGCCAGGGCTCCTGCGCGAACCCGCCGAGCAGCGAGGCCGCGCTGAACAGCAGGATGCCGGCGACGAAGACCCGCCGACGGCCGAGGATGTCACCGGCCCGGCCGCCGAGCAGCAGCAGTCCGCCGAAGGTGAGGGTGTAGGCCGTGACCACCCATGACAGGCCGCTGGTGGAGAAGGCCAGCGAATCCTGGATGTGCGGGAGAGCGATGTTCACAATCGTGGCGTCGAGGACCACCATGAGCTGACACGAGGCGATGACGGCGAGGGCGACCCCGCGCCGCGTCGACGGGGCCGCCTCCTCCTGCTCGCCTTCAGCAGTCACTTGAGAGGTCGTCACAAGTTGTTCCCCCTGGACAAGGACGGATAGTAGAGGTGATGTTCACACTGTCGCAGACGCTAGTGACCACTGGGTAAAAGACGCAAGCGTTCACTAGACATTCGTACGGCGGTCGAATGTGATATCCGACGGAGAGAGTTGCATGGCCAGTTCGTCCCAGATCGTGCCCCAGGTCGCGCCCCGGTCGCGGCCCGCGGCCGCGCGACGCCGCGGCCGCGTCCTGGAACGTGCCATCCTCGATGCCACTCTCGCCCGGCTGCTCGCGGTCGGGTGGAAGGGGCTCACCATCGAAGGGGTCGCCGCCGCGGCCCAGACCGGCAAGGCCGCCGTGTACCGCCGCTGGTCGTCCAAGGCCGACCTGGTGCACGACGCGCTGCGGGCCGGTCTGCCGCGGTCCGCGCCCGCGCCCGACCACGGCACCCTGCGCGAGGACCTGGTCGGCTTCTGCCGCGGCATGCGGGAGGCGATGTACTCACCGTCCGGCGCCGCACTGCGCGCTGTCATCCACGAGTGCGACCACGCCGACGCCGCCCGTTTCAGCAAGCTCATGGAGGACGAGGTGCTGGAGCCGGGCAAGCGGCTCCTGCGGGAGATCGTGCGGCGCGGCGCCGAGCGCGGCGAGGCGCGTCCGGACGCCGTCGGCCCGATGACGGAGGACGTGGTGCCGGCGCTCATGATCTACCGCCTCAAGGTGTGTTCGATGGAACTGACCGAGCAGGACGCCGTCGCCATCGTCGACGAGGTGATGCTGCCGCTGCTGCGCGACCCCGCGCACGCCGGTGCGGGAGACCGGGTGCGTGCCGCGCGGGGGCGCGGCGTAATGTAGGTGGCGCCATGGCCTACGAACCGCCCACCCACGCCGTCGAGCGCTCGCTGCGTGCCACCACGGGAGCCAAGGTCGTCGTCGGGATCGACGAGGTCGGCCGCGGCGCGTGGGCCGGTCCCGTGACGGTGTGCGCGGCGGTCACCGGCCTGCGTCGGCCGCCGGCCGGGCTGACCGACTCCAAGCTGCTGAGCCGGGCCCAACGCATCGCGCTCGCCCCCGTACTGGAGTCGTGGGTCACCGCGCACGCCCTCGGCCACGCCTCGCCCGAGGAGATCGACACCCTGGGGATGACGGCCGCCCTGCGGCTCGCCGCCACGCGCGCCCTGAACGGCCTGACCGTCCGCCCCGACGCGGTGATCCTCGACGGGAAGTACGACTACCTCGGCGCGCCCTGGACCGTGCGAACGGTGATCAAGGGCGACCAGAGCTGCGTCGCCGTCGCCGCGGCGTCGGTGATCGCCAAGGTGCGGCGAGACGCGATCATGGCTCAACTGGGCGCCGAGCACGCCGCTTTCTGCTTCGGTGAGAACGCCGGTTACCCGTCGCCGGTCCACCGGGCCGCCCTGCTGGAACTGGGACCCACCCCCCAGCACCGGCTGTCCTGGGCCTACATGGACGCGCTGCCCCGCTGGCGGCACATGAAGCGCGTCCGCGTCACGTCCGCCGCAGACGCACCCCAGACCGAGGGCCAGCTCTTCGCCTTCTGAGAAAACCGGGCCCACCAGGGCCGTTCAGCCGCGCCCCGCCGGTGCGAATCGCACCGGCGTTTGATAGACATCAACCCATGCCTCTCACCCCCGAGGAGCCTCAGATTCGCGAGAGTGTCCCGGGTCCCCGCGCGACGCCGGCCGCAGGCCAGGCCGCGCCGACCCCGCGTCCCGTACCCGGTCCCGGTCCCCGGCCCGCCCCGCGGCGGCCCGGCGGCCCGGGTGCCGACCGTGGCCCGGCCGCGGCCCAGCCGCACGCACCGGCCCCCTTGAAGACCCCCACCCCCTCCTTGAACGCGCCGCGCCCGGCGGCTCCCGCCGCTTCCCCGGGCGCGTCGCGGCGTACCGAGGGCGGGCCCACGCCGCCCTCCTCCCCGCAGGTCCAGCTGATCCCGGCGCCCGTCGAGGGGGCCCTGGACGCGGCGGACGAAGCTGTGGACCTGCTGCTGGACTCCGGCCGGGCACCCGGTGACATCCTGGTGCTGACCACCGGCGGCGCCCACCCGTGGGCGGCCCACGAGCTGTCCTTCGGAGAGGCGTCCTACTGGGCGCAGCACGACGCCGGGGACGACGTCTTCTACGCCGCCGCCGACGCGCGCCGCGCCACCGGCCGCCCGGTCGTGGTCGTCGCCGTCAACGGCGGTGAGGACCAGGTCGTGGCTCGCGCGTTGCCCGACGCCATGCGCCGCGCCGGCACCCTGCTGATCGTGTGCGGCGACCCGCAGCGCATCAACACCTTGATATCGGCGGGCGTCTGACCGCCGCCGGCCGAGGCGGTGGTGCGCCCGCCCCGGGGGCACCGCGCGGCGGGCGCGGGGCCGTCGGCCGGACGGCCGCCGGTCCGCGCGGCCGAAGCGCGGTCCGCGGCGGACGTACCGGGCAGCGCGGAGGAGCGGGACACGGGCAGCGCCGGGTCCGGAGGACGCGCGCGGTCCGCAGGCCGGCCGCCGAGCGGGAACGCGTGCGGCGCATCCGCTCCGGCGGCCTGAGGGACGTCCGGGCCGTGCGGTCCGCACCGCAGGCCGCCCGGCCGGTCCGTGCCGACGCGGCGGAAGTCCCGGCCGGCGGGGCCAGGCTGAAGGCCCGTCCGTGCCGTGGCACCGCGGCCCCGTCCGGCCGGACCCGGCGCGGCGGTCACACGGCCGCGGAGTGCCGTTCGGCCACCCGCATCCCGCCGCTGTGGCCCGGCAGGCCGCGCGCACCCGCGGCGGACACCTCGACGCCCGTGGCGGCCCGCGAGGCCAGACTGTTGGGATGGCGGCCGCCGCGTCCCTCGCCGAGCACCTGCCAGCCGCCGCGGGTGAGGGTGATGTACGCGCCGCAGCGCAGACCGTGCAGGGTGCAGGCGTCCCGCAGCCCCCACATCCAGGCGCCGTCCTCCTCCGTCCACCGGCCGTCGCCCTCCCGGCAGTAGAGCAGCACGGCGGTGCGTACGGGGGCTCGGCGCCGCAGGTCGTGCGGGATGACCCGGCGCAGGTGCGCGAGCAGCGCGTTGCGGCACTCCCACCCGTCGGCGTCCGCGTCCTCGTACCAGGTGAAGGAGGCGCTGGCCGCCAGCCGCTCCTCGGGGTCGAAGACCGCCACCACGACCGTCGGCGGGCGCGGCATGTGCCGGCTGTGCAGACCGGTGACGACCTCGCGCGGGCTGCGCAGCAGCGGAATACCCGCGGCCGCCCACTCGGCGGGCTCAAGCGTCCTGCCCAGTCGGGAACGGGAGTCGGCGGACGGCGGCGGAGCGGAGCCGAAGGCCACGGTCCTCCCTTCGTCTGCGTGCCCGGGGATGCGTACGCGGGCGTCGGGTGCGGGCTCAGGTCACGGCGCGGCCCCTGCGGACCGCGTGCGCGGACGGACCGGGGAGCATGTCCAATTCTCGCGGTCGCATTGGCGCGCGGCAACGAGCAATTGGCAGAGCTGGCCAAAATGAGGGTGTTCGCGGGGTAAATCCCTCCCCGGGGGGTCATCCGGCCTCGTGTGGTCACCCCTGTACCGCCAGGACCAGCGGAAACACGCCAGGTGCCCCAGCGCGGCGCAGCAGTCGGGCGGCCACGGCCAGCGTCCATCCGGTATCCGCCATGTCGTCCACGAGCAGCACCGGCCCCCCGGCCCCGGCCAGCGCGCCGGCCAGCTCCGGCGGCACGGCCAGCGCGCCGTGCAGGGCCCGCAGCCGCTGGGCGCTGTTGGTGCGCGGCACGCGCGGGTCCGCGTCGGCGTCGCGGTAGGAGACGCCGCCCAACAGCGGTATCCGGCCTACGGCGGCGATCCGCTCGGCGAGTGACCTGATCAGGCGGGGCCGGGAACGCGAGTCCACGGTGACGACACCCGCCGGGCGGGCCGGCGCGTCCGGCGCGCCCGACGCCCAGCCCCCGGGGCCCCTGGCCCAGTCGGCGAGCACGGTCACCACAGCGCTCGCCACCTCCTCCGGCACCGGCCCGTCTGCGGCCCGCGGCGCGAACAGCGGACGCAGCCGGTTCCCCCAGCCGATGTCCGACAGCCGGCCGAGGGCCCGCCCGGGCTCGGCCTGCTCCGTGGCCGGAATTCGCCCTTTCAGGTCCACCCCGACCGCGGGCAGCCCGGTCGGCCACATCCGCCGCGGCTCCACCTCGACACCGGGGCGGCCGAGCTCACCTCGCGCGGCCTCCAGGGAGGCGGCGGACACCCCGGTGCCGAACCAGGGCCCCGCGCAGACGTCGCACCGCCCGCAGGGCGCCGCCTCCTCGTCGTCCAGCTGCCGCCGCAGGAACTCCATCCGGCAGCCCCCGCCCGCGGCGTACTCGCGCATCGCCCGCTGCTCCGCCTCCCGCTGGCGCTCCACCCGGGCGTACCGCTCGGCGTCGTACGCCCAGGGCCGGCCGGTCGCCGTCCAGCCGCCGCGCTCACGGCGCACCGCCCCGTCCACGTCGAGCACCTTCAGCATGATCTCCAACCGTGAGCGCCGCAGCTCGACCAGCGGTTCGAGCGCGGGCAGGGACAGCGGCCGGCCCGCCGCCGCCAGGGCGTCGAGAGTGCGGCGCACCTGCTCCTCGGCGGGAAAGGCCAGCGAGGCGAAGTGCCGCCAGATCGCCTCGTCCTCGCTGCCGGGCAGCAGCAGCACCTCGGCGTGGTCCACGCCCCGCCCGGCGCGGCCCACCTGCTGGTAATAGGCGATCGGCGAAGCAGGGGAGCCCAGGTGCACCACGAACCCCAGGTCCGGCTTGTCGAAGCCCATGCCAAGCGCCGAGGTGGCCACCAGCGCCTTGACGCGGTTGGCCAGCAGGTCCTCCTCGGCCTGCTGGCGGTCGGCGTGCTCCGTCCTGCCGGTGTACGCGCGGACGGTGTGGCCGCCCTGCCGCAGGAAGGCACTCACCTCCTCGGCCGCGGCGACCGTGAGGGTGTAGACGATGCCCGAGCCCGGCAGCTCGCCGAGGTGGTCGGTGAGCCAGCCGAGCCGGTGCGCCGCGTCCGGCAGCCGCAGCACACCCAGCCGCAGGCTGCGCCGGTCCAGCGGCCCGCGCAGCACCAAGGGCGCCGGGGACACGCCGGTCTCCTCCCGCGCCGCGCCCTGCGGCGCCGCGTCCGAGGCCGGTCCGTCCACCACGGCCTGCCCGGCGTCCGCGTCTCGCCGCGCTCCCGTGCCCAGCTGCTCGGCGATGTCGGCCGTGACGCGCGCGTTGGCGGTCGCGGTCGTGGCGAGCACGGGCACGCCGGGCGGCAGGCCCGCGAGCACGGAGCGCAGCCTGCGGTAGTCGGGCCGGAAATCGTGCCCCCAGTCGGAGATGCAGTGCGCCTCGTCGACGACCAGCAGGCCCGTGGCAGCGGCGAGCTTGGGCAGGACGTGGTCGCGGAAGCCGGGGTTGTTGAGCCGCTCGGGGCTTACGAGCAGGACGTCGACCTCGCCTGCCGCCACCTCGGCCTGGATGCCGTCCCACTCCTCGGCGTTGGCCGAGTTGATCGTGCGCGCGTGGATGCCGGCCCGGTGCGCGGCCCCCACCTGATCCCGCATCAGCGCCAGCAGAGGGGACACGATCACGGTCGGCCCGGCGCCGCGCTCGCGCAGCAGCGCTGTCGCCACCAGGTAGACGGCGGACTTCCCCCATCCGGTGCGCTGCACCACCAGCGCCCTGCGGCGCTCGGCGACCAGGGCGTGGATCGCGCGCCACTGGTCCTCCCTCAGACGGGCCGAGCCGGCGGCGTCCCCCACCAGGCGGGCCAGCACGCCGTCGGCCGCGGCGCGGAGGTCCTGATCGCTCATCCGAAACCCGTTTCCCTTCGCTGTCGTGGCCCTGTCGTCCGTCCGCTTCCGGCTTTCCGGTCCTCCGGCGCGGCCGCCCCGTGCGTCCGCCGCCCGTTACTCGCGCCCACGCGCCCGGCGCACCGGCGTCCCGCCGCCCGCCGGGCAGCGGGCGGCCGCGCGCCGGCCGGGGCCCGGTCCGGTGACCGGGCGAGCGTCGCACCGGTCCTATGCAACCTGATGCCACCGACATCGCGCGCCCGGGGACCCGGGCCTGTGGATAACGTTATCCACAGGGGTGGCGCACCGGGCCCGGCCGCGGGACCGTCGGGCCATGACTCGACACGATCCACTCACCAGCCCCTTCGGACCCTCCGGCCGCAGCCTCACGCAGATCACCCTGCGCAGCCCGGCCGAGCTCGCCGACGCCCTCCCCTACCTGCTGGGCTTCCAGCCGAGCGACAGTATCGTGATGATCGCGCTGCACGGCCCCCGCGGCAGGTTCGGCGGGCGGCTGCGGCTCGGCATCCCGCCCGCGCCCGAGGAGTGGCCGGACGTGGCCGGCCAGCTTGCGGAATGCCTGGTGACGGGCAGTGAGCGGCGGGGCTCCCGGCCCGACGGCATCATCCTCTTCCTCTGCCAGGACCCGGCCCGGGGCGAGTCCGGCCAGGCCGTGATGGAGCGGCTGCGTCCCCTGGCGCAGCGGCTGCGCACCGCCTGCGGCGCGCTGGACGTGCCGGTGTACGAGGCCCTGTGCGTCTCGGACGGGCGGTACTGGTCCTACTGCTGCCCCGATTCCCGCTGCTGCCCCGAAGAGGGGACGGTCCTGCCCATGCCCGGCACCTCGGCGATGGCCGCCGCGGCCGTCTACGCGGGCGTCACCGTGCGGGGTTCGCTGCGTGACATGGAGACCAGGCTCGCCCCTCTGTCCTCGTCCCCTCGCGCCAAGGAGCAGGAGCGGGCGCTGGACTCGGCCACCGCCCGGCTGATGCCCAGGATGCTGCGGGAGGCGGACAGCGCGGCGGTGCGCGAGGAGACGCTGGCCCTCGCCCGTCGGCTGCTCGCCCGCCTGCGCGCCGCGGCCCCGGCCGACGAGCCCTGCGCGGCCGACCTGAGCGACGACGGGCTCCTCAGCGACGACGAGGCCGCCGCCGTCGTGATCGGACTGCAGGACCGCGTGACCCGGGACCGTGCCGCCGAGTGGATGGAGGGGCCGGACGGCGAGGCCGCGCTGCGGTTGTGGCGGGCCCTCACCCGCCGTTGCGTCGGCCCGTACGTGGAGCACGCCGCGCCGCCGCTGACCCTCGCCGGCTGGGTCGCCTGGTCCACCGGCGACGAGCCCTCGGCGCGGGTCGCGCTGACCCGGGCGCTGCGCGCCGACCCCGGCTACCTCTTCGCCATCCTGCTGCACCAGGCGTGCGACGACGGACTCGACCCGGAGCTGCTGCGCCAGTGCCTGCGCAGGGACCGCGCGGACCAGGCCGTGCGAGCCGCGGCGGAGGCGGAGGCGCGGCGGGCGGAGGCGGCGGACGCCGCCCGGCAGGCCGGGTCGGCGGGATCCGCGGTGGGCGGAGCCTCCCCGGACAGCGGGGCGGCGGAGGCCGGGGAGACCGGGGAGGCCGGGGAGAACGCCACGGGAGAGCGGCGCGGGCGGGCCAGGAGCACGGACCGCCCGGCCGGACCGGGCGGCGCTCCGGGGGCGCCGGGCGGCGGCAGGCGTCCGGCGGGGAGGACGACGGGACGGCGTCGGGACGGCAGGCGCGGAGCCCGCAGCGGGGGATAGACGGCCGCGCGACAGGCAACGGGGGACAAGTGGGCGGGGAGGAGGTTCGAGAGCTCACGAGCCGGAGCGGCAACAGGAGACAGGAGCTGAGGAGGTGATACCACGGGAGGGCCGGGGGAGAGACGATCGCCGGTGGGCCGGTGGGCCGGTGGCCTCAGGCGGTCGGGACGGGGGCGTTTCGAGGGGCCTGTGAGCGGCTGTCCGAGGGGTGGGCGGTAGCCTGGGGCGCGCGGAGGCAGGCGAGGGCGGCGCCGGTACGGGGCCGCCGGGGGAGAGCGGGCCGGTGCACCCCGCCGATCCTGCTCAAGAGCCTGTTTATCGTCAGGCAGACGACTAAGATCGCCTCCATGCCCTACGACCCGTCGGCCTTCCCGCCCGTCGCCGTCACCGTCGACCTGGTGGTGCTCACCGTGCGGCGGCACGCGCTGTGCGCTCTGGCCGTCCGCCGGGGTGAGCCTCCCTTCCAGGGACGGTGGGCACTGCCCGGTGGGTTCGTTCGGCCGGACGAGGACCTGGCCGCGGCCGCCGCCCGGGAACTCGCCGAGGAGACCGGGCTGATCGCTCACGACCCGTCGCTGCCGTCCGCCCCGCCCAACGCCGCGCACCTCGAACAGCTCGCCACCTACGGCGATCCGAAGCGCGATCCGCGGATGCGGGTGGTGAGCGTCGCCCACCTGGTGCTCGCCCCGGACCTGCCCGCTCCTCGGCCCGGAGGCGACGCGCACAGTGCGCGCTGGGCCCCGGTGGAGACTCTGCTGGACCAGGAGGGGGCGTTCGGACGTGACGGGGAGGTCGGCACCCCGCTCGCCTTCGACCACGCCCGTGTGCTGGCCGACGGAGTGGAGCGCGCCCGGTCCAAGATCGAGTACTCGTCGCTCGCCACCGCGTTCTGCCCTCCGGAGTTCACCGTCGGTGAGCTGCGCCGGGTGTACGAGGCGGTGTGGGGCGTGGCGCTCGACCCCCGGAACTTCCACCGCAAGGTCACCGGCACGCCCGGTTTCCTGGTGCCGACGGGCGGCACGACGACCCGTCAGGGAGGGCGTCCCGCCCAGCTCTTCCGGGCGGGAGGCGCGACCCTGCTCAACCCGCCCATGCTGCGCCCCGAGGTGTGAAGGGAGGGGACACGACGATCTCCTGGGTGAAGCAAGTGCGAGCAAAATAGGACATAAAGGGTTACGGTGCTCCGGTACCTCTTCCGTCCCCCGTGCCGCCGAGCGCCTCCACTCCCCGCCGGAGAAGCCATGATCCAGGCCATCGGGCTGACCAGCGTCCACCGCCCCGACGGCCTGCCCGCCGTCGACGCCGTCACCTTCGAGGCCCCGCAGGGCCGTGTCACGGCTCTCTTCGGGGCCCCGGGCGCGGGCAAGACCACCGCGCTGCGCCTGCTGCTCCAGTTCGACCGGGGCCACGGCGCGGCCCGCTTCCGGGACCGTCCGCTGTGCCGCATCCGCAATCCGGCCCAGGAGATCGGCGTCCTGCTGGAGGACCTGCCGGTCCACCCCGGCCGTACCGCGCGCGGCCAGCTCAGAATGCTCGGGGCGGCCGTCGGGGTGCCCGCCGGGCGTGCCGACGACGTGCTCGACGTGGTCGGGCTGGCAGACTTCGCCGACCAGCGCCTCGGCGGCCTGCCCACCGGCGTGACGCGCCGGCTCGGCATCGCCGCCGCCCTCCTGGGGGACCCGCACACCCTGGTCCTGGACGACCCCGCGCGCTGCCTCGCGGAGCGGGAGCGGGCGTGGCTCACCGCGCTGCTGCGCGGGTTCGCCGCACAGGGCGGGGCCGTTCTCGTCACCGGGGGCGACGCCGAGTGGATTGCCGAGGTCGCCGACCAGGTCCTCACCCTGGAGGCGGGCCGGCTGGTCGCCGAGCAGCCCGCGGGCGAGTTCGGCCGGGCGCAGCGCCGCCGCCGGGTGGCGGTGCGGTCGCCGTTCGCCGGCCGGCTCGCCGCGCTGCTGGAGCAGGAGGGCCGCGAACGCGGTCGGCCGGTGGCCGACCGCACGGAGCCGGCACCGGGCGGGCCCGCGGCCGAGGGCGGG
>NZ_JAVSCF010000062.1:0-26188 GCF_031932565.1 Streptomyces sp. B1866 | reverse complement strand
GCCACCTTCATGAAAGCCCGAGGTTAAAGAAGGAACGGGACGCCCTTCCCGACCCGGTGGTTGCGCGCGACGACAACACCTGCGACAAGTCGTCGTTCGGCGACCGGGATTCTGGTAAGTACTACTTCAACCTTTCCCGCATCAATGGGAGTGACACGTTGTACGAACCGCTGGACGTGCGTTCGGTCACGGTCGAGTACTGACTCATGTGAAACTGCCGTCCAGCCTGCCGCGTCTTACGTCGGTAGGCTGGACGGCCACGTCCCTGCTTCCCTTCCTGCATTGGATCTCCCGTGCCCCTGCGCTTCACCGGCTGCTCTTTCGGCTACCGAGCCCGCACTCCCGTCCTCACCTCGCTTACTCTCGACCTCCCCACCGGCTGCACCGTGCTGCTGGGGCCGAACGGCGCGGGCAAGTCCACGCTGCTGTCACTGGGCGCCTCCATCCTCGTGCCCGGACGCGGCCAGGTGTTACTCGGGCGGCTCGACAGCGCGCAGCGGCGGGACCGAGCCGACTACCGCCGCCGCGTCGGCTGGCTGCCGCAGGCGATCCACCCGGTGCCTGGGCTGACCGTCCGCGAGCAGGCCGCCTACGCGGGGTGGCTCAAGGGACTGTCCCGCCGTCAGGCGTGGGACGCGTCAGCGGCGGCCCTGGGCCGGGTGCGGCTGACCGAGCTGGCCGACCGGCCGAGCCGGGAGCTGTCCGGCGGGCAGTTACGACGCCTTGGCATCGCCCAGACGCTTGTCCACCGAGCGGAGGTCGTCCTGCTGGACGAGCCCACTGCCGGTCTCGACCCCGTGCAGCGCGGCGTCTTCCGCGACCTCCTCGCCGACCTGTCGGAGAAGGTCAGCTTCGTGGTGTCCACACACCAGACGGAGGACCTGGCCGACATCTACCGCACGGTTATTGTCCTCGACCGTGGCGAGGTCACCTTCCAGGGTGACATCGGCGGTTTTCTGTCCTTGGCCGGGCATGAAGCATCCGCCGAGCGGCAAGCGGAACAGGCATATCGCGGCCTGGTCCGCGGGGAGGTCTGATCCGCCGTGCGTGTGAAGACCCTGATTCTTTCCGGCCCGGTGCTGTGGGCGACCGTGCTGCTGCTGCCCCTCCTGCTGTTGTTCGGTGCCCGGAACAACTACTCGGTCACCGCTTATTGGGAATCAGCCACAGCTGATTCCACGATGCTGCTCGGCTTCGTCTATGCCGTCTGCGGCGCTTGCGCCGCGTGGGAGGCGGGTCGGCTGAAGAAGGCGCGGATCGCCTCCTGGGCACCGGTCCGCAGCCGTATGCGCGTCGCGGGAGAGCACCTGGCGCCCGTCGCGGCTCTGGGCGTCCTCGGCATCCTGGCGTCGCTCGCGGCTTTCTCAGGGCCTGCCCTGGGCGCGCCGGGCGGCCCCGACCTAGCCGTGCTCGGCACTGAGTACGCGATCGTGCTCTCCCACATGGCCCTGGGCTACCTGATCGGCCAGTGGCTGCCCCGACTGCTCGCACCGGCCCTGACGCTCCTGCTCGGGTACTTCTGGGGTTCCTGGCCGGCCGCACTCGACGACCCCATGTGGCTTCGGCACGTCGCCGGTCAGGGCCTCGCGGACTGCTGCACGCTCGACCAGGAGCCGTCGCTGCGCAGCCTGGCCGCGAGCGTCGTCTTCTCCGTCGGTATCCTTGCCGCCGCCCTAGTGGTCCTGGCGATGGACGGCCGTGTGACCCGCTGGGCGCTCGCGGTCGCGCTCGCGTTCACCGGTTCCTTCCTCGGTATCGCCGTCGCGGACCCGCTCGGGCTGAGCGGGGTTCAGGCCCGCGACCGATCCCAGTACCGCTGTGAGGGCACCGGGCCCCAGGTGTGTCTGTGGCCGGAGCAGCGTGCGCACCGGGCGGACTTCGTGCGGTGGTCGCGGCAGGCAGACCGGGCACTGACCCGCGCCGGGGTGTCGTCCGCCAGGCGGGTCTCCTTCGGAACCACCACTCCACACCGCGATGACGTGCTCGTCGACGTGGCCACCAGCATGCTGCCCACCGAGCCCCCGGCCTGCGCGCAACGGCCGAACGCCGTCTACCCCGGCGACGAGGCATATCAGGTCCTGTATCCGTGGCTCGCGCTGACAGCGGGCGTGCGGCCGGACGACCTCCTCGCGCGGTGGCCGTCGGACGCGGTCCGCCAGGCCCAGCAGGTGCGACGCCTGCCCCTCCCGGCCCAGAAGGCGTGGTTCGAGCGCAACCTGCGCTCCGTACGGGACTGCTCGGTCGCTCCGGACCTGTCCCCGTCCTCGTACGTCGGCAAGGGCGCGGGGAAGAAGTCCCGGCCGTGATCTGGTGGCTGCGCGTGCACGCCGCTCCCGCGTGCCTGGCGGCCCTGGCCGCCTGCCTCCTGCTCGCCCCCGCGCTGTCGTCGTCGGAGCTGCCCCTGCCGTCCCTGTTCAGCGGCCTGTCCAGCGGCGTCCCGGTGCCGCTGGTGGCCCCCGCCGTGCCCGCCTGCTTCCTGCTGTATGGACTGGATCGCGGGCCGTGGGAGACGGAGGCGTCGGCGGCGCGGCGCGTGGAGCGCACGCGCGTGACGGCGCTGATCGCCGTGGGCCTGGCCGCCGTCGCCGTCGCGGCGGCCGAGTCGTCGCTGCTGGACTTCACCCTCGGGCCCGCCGTCGCGCGCAACCTGCTGGGCTACGTCGGCGTCGGCCTCCTGGTGCGGCGCGTCTCCCAGCCCCAGTACGGGCCCGTCGCCGTGGCCGCGCTGCCGCTGGTGTGCGCGCTCCTCGGCGTCGGGCCCGGCGGCCGTCCGTACGCGTGGTGCTGGCCCCTGCACGGCAGCGGCGCCGCCGGTGCGGCGGCCGTGGCGGGCGTGCTGTACTGCGCGGGGCTGGTCACTCTCGTCCGGCCGGGGCGGGCCGCCGCCGGGTGAGGGGACCGCCCCGGGGCGTCAGGGGCCGATCGCGGTCAGGTCGATGTCTACAGGGAAGGGGACGGAGGCCTTCAGGCGCTCCCGGTGGATGCCGGTCGCGACGTACGCCCTGGTGGTGGGCTCTCGCTCGAAGACGTGCACGACGGGCAGCCCGGTCTCCTCCTCCACCCGCCAGAAGTGCGGAATCCCGGCCTCGACGTACTTGCGCGGCTTGGTCTCCCGGTCGCGTGCCTCGGAGTCGGCCGAGACGACCTCGATGGCGAGGACCACGTCCTGGGGGGCGTAGGTTGTCTGGCCCGGACCCGTGTACGCCTCTGCGCGTGTTACCAGCAGGTCCGGCACCGGGCGGTCACGTGGGCCGAGCTTGACGGTCATCTCCCGGAACACGTGCAACTCGGTCGGAACCGCCTGGACGAGGCGGCGTTCCAGCAGACGCATGACGAGCACATGGAAGGCGGTCTGCGGACTCACGAAGACGAGGCTCCCGTCGATCAGCTCCGTGTGTGGAGGCAGGTTCGGGAGCTTGTCCAGGTCCTCGGCGACGTACCCACCCGGGGGCGGCACGGGCCACTCCTTGGGCGCGTGCCACTCGTCCGTCTGCGGTACGACAGTCATCAGTACTCCCACGGGCGGGATTCTTGCCGACCTTCTCAGAGTACCTAGCGGTTTGCGCGCGATGTCCTTCTAGTGGGGGACAGTGACTTCGGCGTGTTGACGGCGGTTCGCCCCTGTCGGCCAGACCGGCCGGAGCGGGGCCGTACGGGCGTGGGTCAGGCGGTGGGGGCGGACTCGCGGGCCAAGGTCAGGAAGGCGGACCAGGCGGCCGGGGGGAGGGTGAGGGCCGGGCGGCGGATGTCCTTGGAGTCGCGGACGTGTATGGCTTCCGGGCAGGCGGCCACCTCCACGCAGTCGCCGCCCCGGTCGCCGCTGTGGCTCGACTTGACCCACTCCACGGCCACCTCGACGCAGGCGCCGCCCCGGTCGGTGCTGTAGCTGGACTTGACCCACACAAGAGAACTCATAGCTGTTCGCGCGCCACCTGTTCGATGAGTTTGACGGAGTCTTCCGGGCTGAGCGCCTGCGCCCGCAGCATGCCATAGCGCAGGTTCATGTCGCTAACGACCGCGGGGTCGTCCAGGAACAGGCCGCTGGTGTGCACCTCGATGTAGGCGGTGTTGCGGTGGTCCTCGGTCTCCAGCAGGATGAAAGGGCCGTTGAGACACGCGTGCGTCTGGCTGTCCTGCGGCATGATCTGGATCTGCACGTGCCGCAGCCCGGCCATCTCCCGCAGGTGGTGCAGGGCGCCCTTGAGCACGTCGGGGCCGCCGATCGGGCGGCGGATGCCGCTCTCCTCGATCACGAAGCTCAGCATCGGCTTCGGCTGCCGCCCGAAGATCGCGTGGCGCGCCAGCCGGATCGCGACCTTCTCCTCCACGTCCTCGTCCTCCAGCGCGGGGACGTGGCAGCGGAAGACCGCTCGCGCGTACTCCTCGTTCTGGAGCAGCCCGGGGATCAGCGTCTGCTCGTACCAGTGGATGGAGCGGGCCTTCTCCTCCTCGGCCGCGTACTCCCCGAACCAGACCGGCAGCTTGTTGCGGCGCGCCTCGCGCTCCGCCTGGATCAGGGCGCCCTCCGCTCCGAGCACGGCGTCCGCCTGCGCCATGAAGTCGCCCTTCGGCACCCGGTTGCCCAGCTCCACCATCCGCACCTGGGACTCCGAGTAGCGCAGGCGCTCGCCCAACTCGGCCTGGGTCATCTTCGCCTGCTTGCGGTAGTGGCGCAGCAGGTCGCCCATGCGCCGCCTGGGCCGCATCGGATCGATGTCGATCTCCACAGTCAGCTCCTCCCCTGAGTCGTGCCCCCGATAGCCTGTGACCCTCGTCACCGTAGACTCCTGCCGGGACTCGTGGGGTCAAAAACCCGTGGGTTCACCGGAATTGGGGGTGGGAGTGGCGTGCGGGCGCGTCGCGCGGGCCGTTCCGCGCGCCCCCGGGCAGTCGGCTGCCGCGCCGGAACGGGCGGGTCCGGGGGCGGTGGGGGCGGGATGGCAGGCTGGGGCCATGCGTTCGTTCCCGTCCGTCCCGCCCGTACGGTCCGCGTCGCTCGCCGTGCTCGGCTCCGGCCTGACCGCCGCCTTGGCCGCCGCCCTGGTCGCGCTGCCCCTCGCCGGGACCGCCGCCGCCGGGCCCGCGCCCGGGGCCGCCTCCGCCGCCGTACGGGCCCCCGCGCCGCCCGCGCCGTCCGCGTTCACCATCGAGGACCCGCGCATCACCGAGTCCAGCGGGCTCGCCCCCAGCCGCGCGCACCCGGGCGTGTACTGGACGCACAACGACAGCGGTGACAGCCCGCGCGTGTACGCGGTCGACGGGCGTACGGGGCGTACGGTGGCGACCGTCACCCTGCGCGGCATCGGCAGCGCGCGGGACGTGGAGGGGATCTCCGTAGGGCCGGACGGCAACGTCTACGTCGGCGACATCGGCGACAACCTGGACGGCTGGAAGGAGGTGTGGATCTACCGCTTCCCCGAGCCGAAGCGGCTCGCCGACGGCCTCTCGGTCACCGCCACCCAGCTCACCGTCCGCTACCAGGGCGGGCCCCGGAACGCCGAGGCGATTATGGTCCACCCCCGAACGGGGCGAGTGTATATCGCCAGTAAGAGCGAGACCGACGGCGGCCTCTACGAGGGTCCGGCGCGGCTTTCGTCCCGTGGTGTCAACACCTTCCGGCGCGTCGCCGACCTGGGCGACCTGTGGGTGACCGACGGCGCGTTCTCCCCGGACGGCACCCGGCTGGTGCTGCGCAGCTACTTCATGGCCCGCATGTTCCGGTGGCGGGACGGCAAGCCCGAGGACCTGGGGCGGCTCAGCGTGCCCATGCAGCACCAGGGCGAGTCCGTCGCCTTCTCGCCGGACGGCAGGGCGCTGCTGTACGGCACGGAGGGCGAGCGCAGCGAGGTCGAGCCGGAGGAGCTGTCCGGCGAGCAGCTACCCGACTCGGTGCCGGAGGACGACGGCAAGGGCGGCGCCGCCCGTACGGGCGGCGGAAGCGGCGGTGACGACGGCGACGGGAAGGACGGGAACTTCGCCGTTGGAGCCGTCATCTTCGCGGCGGCCGCCGCGCTCGTCGTCGGGCTGCGGCGGGTCCTGCGGCGCGGGTGAGTCGCACGCCCGCGCGTGGAGGCCGCCCGCGCGTGAGCGCACTCGGCGCCGACCCGCGCGGGCGGCCATCCGGGACGTACGGCCCGCGCGGGCGCTGCCGAAGCCTCGGCAGCCGGGTCAGAAGCCCGGGTCAGAGCCGTTCGACCACGTAGTCGACGCACACCGTCAGCGCCTCGACGTCCGCCGGCTCGACCGCCGGGAACATCGCCACCCGCAGCTGGTTGCGGCCCAGCTTGCGGTACGGCTCGGTGTCCACGATGCCGTTGGCCCGCAGCACCTTGGCCACGGCGGCGGCGTCCACGCTCTCCGCGAAGTCGATCGTGCCGACGACCTGCGACCGCTTGGCCGGGTCGGTGACGAACGGCGTCGCGTGCTCCGACTTCTCCGCCCACCCGTACAGCCGGTCGGAGGAGTCCGCCGTGCGGCGCACGGCCCAGTCGAGGCCGCCCTGCCCGTTGATCCACCGCACCTGGTCGTTCAGCAGGAAGAGGGTGGCGAGGGCCGGGGTGTTGTACGTCTGGTTCTTCAGCGAGTTGTCGATCGCCGTCGGCAGCGAGAAGAACTCGGGGATGTGCCGCCCGGACGCGTGCACGCGCGCGGCGCGCTCCAGCGCGGTCGGGGAGAACAGCGCGATCCACAGGCCGCCGTCGGCCGCGAACGACTTCTGCGGCGCGAAGTAGTAGACATCCGTCTCCGCCACGTCCACCGGCAGTCCGCCCGCGCCCGAGGTGGCGTCGACCAGCACCAGCGCCCCGGGGTCCGCGCCCGCGACGCGCTGGAGGGGCATGGCGACGCCGGTGGAGGTCTCGTTGTGGGTGAGCGCGTAGACGTCCACGCCGCGCTCGGGGCGGGGCAGCGGGTGCGTGCCCGGGTCGGCGGTGATCACGGTCGGCTCGTCCAGCCACGGCGCCTGCTTCGCCGCCTTGGCGAACTTCGAGGAGAACTCGCCGAAGGACAGGTGCTGCGACCTGGCCTCGATCAGCCCGTGCGTCGCGATGTCCCAGAAGGCGGTGGCGCCGCCGTTGCCCAGCACGACCTCGTATCCGGCGGGCAGCCGGAACAGCTCCCGCAGCCCGTCCCGCAACGCGCCGACCAGGTTCTTGACCGGGGCCTGGCGGTGGGAGGTGCCCAGCAGGGAGGTGCCGGTGCCGGCCAGTGCGGCAAGCGCCTCCTCGCGCACCTTGGACGGACCCGAACCGAAGCGACCGTCGGCGGGCTTGATGTCAGCGGGAATCCGGATCTCAGCCACGGAGCGAAGCCTAATCCGTCCCGACTCGCGGACAAGCCCCAGGTCCAGCGGCTGAGACGGTGTGTCCACCACGCGGCCGTACGAGGCACGCCCGTACGGGCCTGGGAGCGGGTGCGGTCCGCTGCGCGGGCACCGGGACGGCGACGGGGACGGGGACGGGACGCGGGCGGCGGCGGGCGCGGCCCGGTCGGCAGCCGGGGCCGCGCGCCCGGGGCGGCCCCGGCACACCCCCGGCACACCCCGGCGCGGCCCCGGTACGCCCGGGCCTCGGACACCGGCTCCCGGCCGCGTCCCCCGTTCGCCCCATGGCGCGAATCGTGCAACAACGCTTGCCCGCGTCCGCTCCGCGCTGCCACGCTCAGTCGATCGGCATATTCCACGCACAAGCCCAGCGAGGGGAAGCGCAGCGTGGCAGACAACCCAGCCATACCCGATATGGAGGCCGTGCTCGCCGATCTGCGGGCTGAGGGCGAGGAGCTGGACGCCCTCGTCGCCGCGCTCGACGGCGCGGCCTGGCGCACACCCACCCCCGCCCCGCGCTGGACGATCGCCCACCAGATCGCGCACCTGGCGTGGACCGACGAGCGCGCGGCGCAGGCCGCCGCCGACCCGTCCGGGTTCGCCGTCGAGGTGAAGAAGGCGGCGGCCGCGCCGGACACCTTCGTGGACGAGGGCGCCGAGCAGGGCGCCGTCGCGCCGCCCGAGACCCTGCTCGCCCGCTGGCGGGCGGGCCGCGAGGTGCTGCTGCGGATGCTCGCGGGCCAGCCGCGCCGGGCCCGGCTGCCGTGGTACGGGCCGTCGATGAGCGTGTTGTCCATGGCCTCCGCACGGCTGATGGAGACCTGGGCGCACGGGCAGGACGTCGCCGACGCGCTCGGCGTGCGCCGTACGCCCACCGCCCGGCTGCGGCACGTGGCGCGCCTGTGCGTGCGCTCGCGGGGCTACGCGTACGTGGTGCGCGGCCTCGCGCCGCCCGCCGAGGAGTTCCGCGTCGAGCTGGTCGCGCCCGACGGGGCCCTGTGGACGTACGGGCCGGAGGGCGCGGCGCAGCGGGTGACCGGCCCGGCCCTCGACTTCTGCCTGCTGGTGACGCAGCGTGTGCACCGCGACGACGTGGCGGTGGTGGCGCAGGGCCCGGACGCGGAGCGGTGGCTGGACATCGCGCAGGCGTTCGCCGGCCCGCCCGGACCCGGCCGCCCGCCGGGGACCGGGCACGGGCACTGCTGACGCACCGGCGAGGACCGGCGAGGCACCGGGGCACCCGCCAGGCACCCGCCGGGGCACGGCACGGCCGAGCGGCAGCGCCGGGCATGGCACGGCCGGGGGACCGCGGCCCGGCCCGCGCGCTCCGCGCCTCGCCCGCGCGTGCGCTACCGCGCCTCCCGCGCGGGTCCGCTACCGCTGCGTCGCCGGAATGTCCTCGTACCCCGTCACGTCCCGCGGCGCGCGCGGCCCGGGGCCGATGTAGCGCGCGGAGGGCCGCACCAGGCGCCCGGTGCGCTTCTGCTCCAGGATGTGCGCGCTCCACCCGGCCGTGCGCGCGCAGGTGAACATCGAGGTGAACATCGTGGCCGGGACCTCCGCGAAGTCCAGCACGATCGCCGCCCAGAACTCCACGTTCGTCGCCAGCACCCGGTCCGGACGCCGGTTGTGCAGCTCCTCCAGGGCCGCCCGCTCCAGCGCCTCGGCGACCTCGAAGCGCGGCGCGCCCAGTTCCTTGGCCGTACGGCGCAGCACCCGCGCGCGCGGGTCCTCGGCGCGGTAGACGCGGTGCCCGAAGCCCATCAGCCGCTCGCCGCGGTCCAGGGTCCGGCGGACGTACGCGGCGGCGTCGCCGGTGCGCTCGATCTCCTCGATCATGCCCAGCACGCGCGAGGGCGCGCCGCCGTGCAGCGGCCCGGACATGGCGCCCACCGCGCCCGACAGCGCGGCGGCCACGTCGGCGCCGGTGGAGGCGATGACGCGGGCGGTGAAGGTGGAGGCGTTCATGCCGTGCTCGGCGGCGGAGGTCCAGTAGGCGTCGACGGCGGCCACGTGCCTGGGGTCGGGCTCGCCGCGCCAGCGGATCATGAACCGCTCGACGACGGTCTCGGCTCTGTCGATATCCCGCTGCGGGACCATCGGCAGGTTGCGGCCGCGCGCGGACTGGGCGACGTACGACAGCGCCATCACCGCTGCCCGGGCCAGGTCCTCGCGGGCCCGCGCCACGTCGATGTCCAGCAGGGGTTTCAGGCCCCACACCGGCGCGAGCATGGCCAGCGCCGACTGCACGTCGACGCGGATGTCACCGGAGTGGACCGGTAGCGGGAACGGTTCGGCAGCGGGCAGTCCGGGGTTGAAGGCGCCGTCGACCAGCAGCCCCCACACGTTCCCGAACGACACGTGACCGACCAGGTCCTCGATGTCGACGCCCCGGTAGCGCAGGGCGCCGCCCTCCTTGTCGGGTTCGGCGATCTCCGTCTCGAACGCGACGACTCCTTCGAGCCCGGGTACGAAGTCGGACATCTGGCGGCTCCCTCGTGCGTGAACGTGGTACGTCGGTCCACCCCGTGACCGTCCCCCGGCGGGGACGGTCACCCAGGGTACGGGGGCCGGACGGTGCATGCGGCACGCAGGGGGGCATGCTGCAAGATATGGGCGTGCCTCACCACGACCCGGAAGTCTCGGCGCGGCCCGCCGCGCACACGCTCGACCCGGCTGGTATGCGGGAGCAGTACCGCACGGCGGGCCTCAGCGAGGCCGAGGCGGCCGCCGACCCGTACGAGCAGTTCACGCGGTGGTTCGAGCAGGCGGCGGCCAGCGGCATCCACGAGCCGAACGCGATGGTCGTCTCCACCGCCGACGCCCAGGGCCGGCCCAGCTCGCGCACGGTGCTGATGAAGGGCTACGACCGGCGCGGCTTCGTCTTCTACACCAACCACGGCTCCCGCAAGGGCCGCGACCTGCTGGAGAACCCGCGGGTCGCGCTGCTCTTCCCGTGGCACCCGCTGGCCCGCCAGGTGCTGGTCACGGGCTACGCCGAGCGCACCGGGCGGGACGAGACTGCGGCCTACTTCCGCACCCGGCCGCACGGGTCGCAACTGGGCGCGTGGGCGAGCGCGCAGTCGACGGTGATCGCGTCGCGCGCCGAGCTGGACCGGCTGTACCGGGAGCTGGCGGACCGGTACCCGCCGGGCGAGCAGGTGCCGGTGCCGCCGGAGTGGGGCGGCTTCCGGGTGGCGCCGGAGACGGTCGAGTTCTGGCAGGGGCGGGAGAACCGGCTGCACGACCGGCTGCGGTACGTGCGCGAGACGGGGCCGTCGGGGGCCGAAACGTGGCGGCTGGAGCGGCTGTGCCCGTAGCCGGGCGGCTGCGTACGCGGCGGTAGCGGCCGGTGTACGGGGCGGCGGCGCCGACGGCGCGTACGATGCGCGCATGAAGGCGACGCGCCGTCTGGGGGCGTGGGAGCCGTCGGCTCCGTACGGAAACGCGGGACCACGCGCCGAACCACGTGCGACATCGCGAACGGGAACGCGGACAACCCGCGGGCCTTCTCCCCCGCGCCGGGTGGCGCCAGGGGGCCGGTCGGACGAGCCGGCGGCCCGCGGGTCGGGTGACTGCGTTGGGATTGGCCGGCCGCGCACCCGTCAGAGTGCGCCGGTCCGGCGATGCGCTGAGCGCGACGACGGACCGATCAGCCCGCAGCCACCTCACGCGTCCGGATTTCATACATCTGCCGAACCACCTCCCTTCTCGTGTGCTCGCAACACTACGAAGGGGGCCCGCGGCTCACAACCGAATTTCCCTAGGGCAACGATTTCGTCCCGGGGGGCTGTGGCAGTCGTCACGTTCCAGTTGAATATCCCGACGTGGACCACCGCATGAGCCGTGCCTACCAGGGGGTGTCCGCCCGGTGACAGCTTCGCCACGCCAGGATCCCGCGCGTCCCGCCCGAGCCGACCGCTCCGCGCGGGCCGCCCCCGCCCGCATGCCGCGGCAGGCGCAGGCGCCCGAGCCGCCGTATCCGCCCGGCGGGGACGACTCGGACCTGCTCGCGGCGCTGCTGAACGGGATGGACGCCGCCCTGTGCGCGTTCGACGCGGGCGGCACCGTCACCCACTGGAACCGCGAGGCCGAGCGCATCCTGGGCTGGACGGCCGAGGAGGTCGTCGGGCGCGGCGGCCTCGCCGGGTGGGCGGTGCGCGCGGCGGACGCCGACGACGTCCAGGAGCGGCTGATGGCGGCCATGGAGACGGACGGCTGCCAGGTGGAGGAGTTCGCGCTGCTCACCAAGGGCGGCGGGCGCGTCCTGGTGCGCACCCAGTGCTCGGCGGTGCCGGGCGCGGACGGGGTGCCCGCGGGCGTGTACTGCGCGTTCAGCGAGGTGCACTCGCGGATCGACCTGGAGCGGTCGCTGGCGCTGAGCCAGGCGCTGCTGGAGGACGCCTCCTGGAGCGTGGTGCTGGTCGACGCGGACCTGCGGCCCGTGGTGGTCAACCGCAACGCCGCGCGCGTGCTGGGCACCGGCCGCAGGACGCCGCTCGGCCGCCCCCTGGGCGAGCTCGTCGAGCAGGGCCTGGAGGAGCTGGAGGCCGCCCTCCAGCACGTGCTGGCCGAGGGCCCCCCGGCCACGCCGACCGAGCTGTGGCTGACCCTGCGGGAGAGCGGCGGCGCGCTGGGCGCGGGCGGCTGCCCGACCGTGCGCCGCTGCCTGCGCAGCGGCTTCCTGCGGCTCGGCGCGCCCACCGCGGAGGAGCCCGCGCCGCTCGGCGTGGCGTGGATCTTCCTGGACGTGACGGACGCCAAGCGGCGGGAGCAGGAGAACTCGCGGCTGCGCTTCCGCGGTACCCAGCTCTACCGGGCCGCGCGGGCGGCGGCGGAGTGCGAGGACCCGGCCGAGGCCGCCTCGCTGCACCTGGACTTCGCGCTCGCGGGCTTCGCCGACCACGCGCTGGTCGACCTGGTCCTGGAACCGGCCTCCGCCGGCGAGCGCGCCGTCCAGGGCACCCAGCGGACTTTCGGCTTCTACGGCGGCCTCGGCATCCCGGGGTCCGCCGGCGGCCCGCTGGGCGGCGACCAGGGCCGCATCCGGCTCGTACGGGCCGCGGCGACGCCCGCCGCCGCCCTGGGCCCGTGCCCGCCGATCGCGCCGGGCGGCATCCCGGTGGCGTACGACGACGCGCACCCGGCGGTGCAGGCCGCCGAACGCTGCGGATCGGTGCGTACCAGCTCGGCGCGCATGGGCGGGGCGGGCGCCGCGCAGTGGGCGACGGCGCGCAAGTGGCCGGAGGGCACGGTGCACGGCCTGTGCTCGGCGCTGCGCAGCCGCGGCCGGACGCTCGGCGTGGTCACCTTCCTGCGCGGGGCCAGCCGCCGCCCGTTCGACCAGGCGGACGTGGCGTACGCGGAGGACGTGGCCGTACGGGTGGCGGCGGCGGTGGACCTGGCCCGCCAGACGCGCTGGCGGGCCTGAGCGCGGCACGGCTGGCGGTCCCGGGCCTGGCGGCGGCGCCGTCGGGCCGGGCCCAGTCGACGGGAACGGGCAGGGTGGCGCACTCGGCGCCGGTCGTGACGTCGGCGCCGGCCCGCCACGCGGGCCGGACGGGGCTGCCGGGGCCGCCGGGGGCCCCGGCGGCGGCCTGGGCGGCGGGTGCGGCGGTGGCGAGGGCGGCGCGGGCGCCGTCGGTGGTGCGGCGGAGGAGCGGGGCGGGGAGGGCGCGGACTCGATCATTCCGACCGCGGTCGCGCGTGCCGTCGTGCCGTGGCAGGACGCGGGGCGGACGCCCGCCCTCCGCCGGGCGTACGGGACGCCTCGGAGGCCGCTGCCGGGACGTACGCGGACTGCCGGAGCCAGGGCCGGGACGGTGCGGCCGGCGGCGGTTCAGGGCAGGTAGCCGGCCAGGGCAGGACCGGCCGGGGCGGCACCGGCCAGAGCAGGACCGGCCAGAGCAGGACCCGTCAGGGCGGGACCGGTCAGGGCAGGTAGAAGATCCGTTCGCGGTGGTCGGCGAAGATCCGCCGGTTCCACTCGTGGCCGCCGTCCACGTTGCCGGACCGCAGCATCGGCGGCTGGACGCCGCGCGCCGCCAGTCCGGCGGCCGCCGTGGCCGTGACGGCCTGCATCAGGGCGCTGGCGACGACCGTGGACGCGGGGCCGAAGGGCGCGGCGACGCCCTCGGCGGTCAGCTCGGCGTCGCCGACGGCGATCTTGCTGTCGAGCACCACGTCGCAGTGGTCCTTCAGGAAGGTCCCGGAGGCGTGCCGGGAGGTGGTTTCCGCCGCGTACGCCACCGAGGTCACGCCGACCACGGCGAGGCCCAGGGAGCGCGCGGCGATCGCCATCTCGACGGGCAGCGCGTTGCGTCCGGACAACGAGACGACGAACAACACGTCGCCCGCGCGTGCCGGACTGGCGCCGAGCACGGCGGTGGCGAGCCCGTCGACGCGCTCCAGGGCGCTGCCGAGGGTGGCGGGCACCACGTCCACGCCGACCGCGCCGGGCACGGCCAGCAGGTTGACGAGGGCCAGGCCGCCCGCGCGGTAGACGACGTCCTGGGCGGGCAGCGAGGAGTGCCCGGCGCCGAAGGCGAAGACCCGGCCGCCGGCTGTGATCGTGTCGGCGACCAGGGCGCCGGCCGCGGCGACGTTCGCCGCCTCCTCGTCCCGTACCCGCCGCAGCAGGTCGATGGCGGCGTCGAGGTACTGGCCGGCCGGTCCGCTGTGGCTCATCGGCGCGTGCCCCCTTCCCGTGTGGTGTCCGCTTCCCGCGCGTCGCGTGCCGGGCGCGCAGGAGACGGTGCGGTCTGGACCAGTACCGTGTCAAGGCGGTCACCGGCGTCCCGGCGTCCCGGCGTTCCGGAATCCCGGCGTCCCGGTGGCGCTCGCGGCGCGCAGTGCGCCGCGTCCGCCCCGCGCCTGCGCCGTGCATCAACAGCCGGGTCGCCGGGGGCACCGCCCGGCCCACCCGTGGTCGTCCGCGGCCCGTTGTGGCGCTTTCGTATACGGCGGACCCCGGTGCCGCGACGTGTTGTCGGCGGTATGCGTCAGACTTGGCAGCAGGGGCACCGCACAACGCATCGAGGGGCACGCATGTCCGGACTGATCGACACCACGGAGATGTATCTCCGCACCATCCTCGAACTGGAAGAGGAAGGTGTGGTACCTATGCGCGCCCGCATCGCGGAGCGCCTGGACCAGAGCGGCCCGACGGTCAGCCAGACCGTGGCGCGCATGGAGCGGGACGGCCTGGTGACGGTCGCGGGCGACCGCCACCTGGAGCTGACCGAGGAGGGCCGCCGCCTGGCGACCCGCGTGATGCGCAAGCACCGGCTGGCCGAGTGCCTGCTCGTCGACGTGATCGGCCTGGAGTGGGAGCAGGTGCACGCGGAGGCGTGCCGCTGGGAGCACGTGATGAGCGAGGCGGTCGAGCGCCGCGTGCTGGAGCTGCTGCGGCATCCGACCGAGTCGCCGTACGGGAACCCGATCCCCGGCCTGGAGGAGCTGGGCGAGGGGGCGGAGGCCGACCCGTTCCTGGACGAGGGCATGGTGAGCCTGAGCGACCTGGAGCCCGGCACGGAGGGCAAGACGGTGGTGGTGCGCCGCATCGGCGAGCCCATCCAGACGGACGCGCAGCTGATGCACACGCTGCGCCGGGCGGGGGTGCGGCCCGGTTCGGTGGTGAGCGTGACGGAGTCGGCGGGCGGCGTGCTGGTGGGCAGCAGCGGCGAGGCGGCGGAGCTGGCGGCGGGGATCGCGGCGCACGTCTTCGTGGCCAAGCGCTGAGGGGGCGCGGTCGGCGGCGCCGGTGACCCGTGGGGGTCCGGGGCTGCCGCGCGCGGTGCGGGAGGCGGTGCGGTCCGGGGTGCCGCCGGACGGGGACACCGGGAGACGGGAAGACGGGGCAAGCGGAGCGGCCGGAGCCCCCACAAGCCGAAGAGCGGGAAGACCCCGGAGGCCCGCCAGGTGCCCGGGACCCAGAGGCGGCTCGAAACGACTCCGGTGGCCCGAAGCCGCGGACTCACGCCCGCACTCACGCGGCCATACAGACGTGCGCAGACCTGCGCGTACTCGCGTAGGCGACGGGCCGGGAGGGAAGGGCCAGGCGGGCTCCGACCGGACGGTGCCGACCCGCTCTCGCCGTACGCCGCCGTCGAACGTTTCGAACACCGATCGGACGGCAACCGGACGTTGTTCGAGCGGGTCGAGGTTGCCTTCGAGGGTGACGGATTTTTCCGACACCTGAGTTGACGAAAAGTTCGGCGGTCGGCCTTGGGGCGTGCGACGCTGTGCTCAAGGCATATGCACGGAGGCGGCCGCGGGCCGCGCGTCCGCGCCGTGCCCATATGCGTGTGAGGCTCCGAAGCGGCCGTTCGGTGTGGCCGCCCGGGTCAGGGGAGGGGGGCCGGTGGGCCCGAGGGGCACGACGAGGGGGAGCCGCGGCACCGACCGCGGAGCCGGGGGCCGGGTCACGGCCGGTCCGCGGTGCCACCAGCGGCGAGACCGCTGGCGGGACCGGTGGCGCGGTCTGCGGCCGGACGACGCGTCGGCGCGCATCGCCGCGCGCCCCCTCGCCGCGCGGGGCCGACCCCCCGCGGGACCTTCGGCCGTACGGGCCCTGACGCCGCGGCGCTTACGCCCGAAGGCCCCGCCTCCCGACCCGGAGCCCCGAGCTCTCAGGGTCGGACCCCGCGGACCCGCTTCCCCTGTCGGTCCGCCTCCCGCTAGCTGTCTCCCCCTCGGGAGAGCGGCCAATCCCGCGTGCTGGTCACTCGAACGAGGGGTGTTAGCCGTCAGGACTGCTTTCTCGAATGCGTGTTCGATATCCTGGGGGGAGTCGAGGGAGGAGTGGGGGTGCCGAAACAGATGGTGCGACGCATCGACGTGACCGGGGCGGGCGGCGTGCGGCTCGCCGCGTGGGAGTTCGCCGACCCGCCCAAGACGGGCGGCCACCCGCCCGCGTCGGTCCCGGAGGCGTCGAGCCCCGGCGTGCTGCTGCTCCACGGCCTGCTGGGCCGCGCCGCGCACTGGGCGGCCACCGCCCGCTGGCTGACGGAGCGGTACCGCGCCGTGGCCCTCGACCAGCGCGGCCACGGCCGCAGCGACAAGCCGGCCGAGGGCCCGTACGACCACGAGGCGTACGTGACGGACGCCGAGGCCGCGGTCGAACAGCTCGGCCTCGCCCCCGCCGTCCTCGTCGGCCACGCCATGGGCGCCCTGATCGCCTGGCGGCTCGCCGCCCGCCGCCCCGACCTCGTCCGCGCCGTGGTCATCTCCGACATGCGCGCCTCCGCGCTGGGCGCCGGCTCCCAGCGCGAGTGGTCGGAGTGGCTGGACTCCTGGCCGCTCCCCTTCGCGACGCTCGCCGACGTACGCCGCTGGTTCGGCGAGGAGGACCCCCGGCTGGAGCGCCCGAGCCCGGCGCGCGGCGACTACTTCGCCGAGATCATGGCCGACCGCTCCGACGGCTGGCGCCCGGTCTTCTCCCGCCGCCAGATGCACAAGGCCCGCGCGGCCTGGGCCCACGACGCCCACTGGGACGAGCTGGCCCAGGTCACCTGCCCCACCCTCGTCGTGCGCGGCCCGGACGGCGAGCTGGGCCGCGCGGAGGCGCAGGAGATGGTCCGCGTCCTGCCCCGGGGCCAGTACGCGGAGGTCCCCGACGCGGGCCACCTGGTCCACTACGACCAGCCGGAGGGCTGGCGGCAGGCGGTGGAGCCGTTTTTGGCTTCGGTGGTGCCGGTGTAGCCCGCTGACGGGCCGTCGTCGACCCAGCCTGGCCCTGCCGACGGGCCGCGTCCAACGGAGGTGGCCGCCCTCTCGGTCCCGGTAAGGCGTTCACTCGACGGGACGGAAGGTTACGCCTCGTCGGCGCGGGCCGCGGAAGACGCTTCCTGTCCCCGCCGCCAATGAGCGCGGCGGGAGGAGCCCCGTCCGGGCGGGATTCAGCGGGTGTCCCGCAGATCCTCCACCGGCACGTGGGGTGCGAACGCGTGCACGGCGGCGCGGATACTCGGCACGTCAGGCCGCCACACGACGATCGGATGACTGGTGACGGCCAGTTCGTAGTCGATGTGAGGGGCGAACCTCGCCGCGCGCTTCGGCGAGATTTTCCTGTTCGGCCCGGGTGGGGTCTGGACACCGGGGCGGAGGCGTACGCCGATGTAGTCGAGCGTGTCAGTGGCCGTGACGGCCTTCAACGCCGTGCCGGGTGCGACATCGGAGACGTGCTGGCGCCAAAGCACGATGGCGGTGAGGTCTTCCCAGGGTATGACGGCGGTGTGGGCGCGGTGCCGGATGGGTACGCCGCCGAGGGTGAGTCCCGTGCTGTCGACGCGAAGCGCTACGTAGCGCTTCCAACCTGCGCCGAAGATGAGTTGCGAAGGCCTTCGGCCGTAGTGCACCTCGTAGGCGGAAGGATGTGGGTCAGTCACGTATGCAAGGTTACCTGGACGCGTACCTGGCGACTCTGGGGGCCGCGCGGATCGACCTTCACCGGGTGTCTCGCAGGTCCTCGACTTGAATGCCTGGTGCAAAAGCTTCCACCGCGGCGCAAATACGTTCCTTTTCCAGGTTCCAGAAAATGACGGGATGGCTGGTGCGCACGATTTCATATTCCATGTGCGGGGCGGTCCGGGTTGACCATTTTTGCGAGAGTTCGCGATTCGGCCCGTGGGGAATCGGCGCGCCTGGGCGGAGTCGGACGCCGATATAGTCTCTCGTGTCGGGCGTGAAAAACTTCGCCCCCATTGTGTACGCCCGCCAGAGTACGACCGAGGTAAGGTCCTCCCACGGCACAAAGCCAGTGTGACTCCGGTGGCGGGCAGGAACGCCACCCAGGGTGAGGCCCTTTGGGTCGATGCGAAGGGCGACAAAGCGCCTCCAGCCCTTGCCGGCCAGAAGTTGGAGCATGTTGCGAGAATAGTGCGCTTCGTAGATGGCGTGGTGTGGTTCCGTCACGGGTAGCAGGTTATAGGAGGGGCGCGGTCGGCGCATGCCGTCTGGGTGGCCAGTTGCCTGTTGCCTGAATGATGAACATGATATTAGCCGCGGATGCTGTTAAATCGGATACTTGCAGACAAATGGAACTTGGCGCCTGTGTGTCAATTCGTCACCGGGATTTCGGTGACACATGCAAGGAACAGCTTGGTGTCATCACCGTGTTGGGCTACCGTGCTCGAGGCATCGAGGTGTATGAACCTCTCTGTGCCGACGCGCTTTGATTGTCGGGTGAGGTAGGAATCGGCGGGGCCTGAGTGGTGAGCCGAGGGGAGAAGGTCGGTGGGCAATGACGGAGATCTCAGGATCAGTCAGCAAGCCGAGCAGCAGGTCACCAAGAAGCTGCGGCTCGCGTTGGGGGAGTTGGCGGGTGAGGGAGGTGGGGGCTCGGAGCCTGGCGGTGTCGGGAACCTGAACCTGACGCCGAGGGCCGCTTCGGGCGCGGGCCTGGCCGACACCTTCGGAGACTTCTGCGAACGCTGGGAGCTCGGCGTCAGCGCGTTGGCGTTGGATGCAACCGCTCTCGCGGCTCAGTTGAGCGCGGCGGCAGGCAACATCCTGGAAGACGACCGGTATCGGGCCACTACCTTCCGTTCCGCCGCCGATACCCCGTCGGGCGCCCGGGGTGCCAAGGGAGGCGAGGACTGATGGGGTGGCGGGACTACGTACCGGACCCTGTGGAGAACGTCGCTGACGACATCGCAGAGAAGGCCGGTGACGCCGTCGATGAGGCCACCGACTGGGGTGCCGACCGGCTCGACGACATCGGCCTGGACAGTGCGGCAGCCTGGGTGCGGGCGAAGGGCGACGCGGGATCGCGGCGTCTGGGCTCGGAGTCGGGTGAGCTGCAACTGGGCCACACCGAGGACCCGAAGGAGCTCGTCCACGGTGACCCGGGCGCGCTGCGTTCGACGGCGACGCGGCTGACCGGCTTGTCGAAGACCTATACCAGAGTCGGCGACGGCCTGCGGCAGCTGAACTCCGACGAACTCAGTGGGAAGACGGCAGACTCGTTCCGTGAGCGCGTCGCCCAGGAGCCGAAGAAGTGGTACAAGGTTGCCCACGCCTGCGAGGCTTCGGCCCATGCGCTGACGAATTTCGCCCACACGGTCGAATGGGCGCAGGGTCAGGCCAAGGATGCCATCGAGGCCTACAAAAAGGGTAAAACCGCCTCGGAGAAGGCGCGGGCCGAGTACAACACCAAGGTGGATGCCTATAACAAGGCTGCCGATGCCTACAGTAAGGCGTCCAGCCACGAGGACGGGAGCGGCAAGCCCACTCATCCCGGTTCGTTCCATGACCCCGGCACCGCCGACATGGAACACGCCCGGGACCTGCTGGCCGAAGCCCGTCGTCAGCGCGACGAGGCCCGCGATGAGGCGCAGAGTAGGGTCTCGCATGCGTGCGCCGGGGCGCCCGAGAAGAAATCGATGACGAGCCTGGCCTCGCTTTCCAGTGATGGGTACAAGAGGTTCGGAGAGTTCAAGGAAGATTTCCTCACCCCGCTGAAGATCCTTTCGGTCCTCAAAGGCAGTCAGGCTATTAAAGCATTGATGCTCGGTGGGGATGCAGGTGAGGCATTCGCGCGTATAAGGGACGCGTCGATGGTCGGTAGACGTCTTAATGGCATTCGTCCAGGTAGCGTTCGGGCCTTGGATGCGTTTAGTAAATGGTTGGTACCTTTTAGCCTCGCAGCGGGTGTGAAAGAAATGTTTGATCCCACGCACCACAGTGCTCGTGGGACGGCTGATCGAATTATGGGCGGGGTCGAGGCAGGAGGTGCGGTTGCCGTATTGGGCGGCGAGTCCATGGCAGTTGCACTCGGTGCCGCTTCGGTGGCAGGTGCCGTGCCGGTAGTCGGCTGGGCTGCCCTCGGGGTCGCCGGGGGGTACGTCCTCGGCAACTGGGCCTACGACCATCGCGAGGACATCGCCAACGCCTCGAAAGCCGCGTGGCACGCCACGGAGCACGGCGCGCAGTCCGCGTGGCACGCCACGCAGGACACCGCCCGGTTCGCCGCCTCGGAACTGCCGAAGGTCGGCACGGCCGTGAACCACGTCGCCGGAGAGGCCGTCCACGAGGCAGGAGACGTCGCTAAGAGCGCGGCGCACGCCGGGAAGAGCGTACTGAAGAAGGTCAGTTTCTGGTGAGCGCCCCCGAGCGTGAGAGAGGTCCGAAGGTGCCGCAGAAGTACGAACCCAGAGACATCCTGGCCCGCTTCGGGCACGTTCTGCCTTCAGCCGTCCCCGCGACCGACGGCCCTTCGGACGCCTCGCAGATCGAGGCCCCTTGTGACGCGCCGGGTGCGGACGTCCTTGCGCGCGCTGCCGAGGCGGACCCTCCCGGCGCCGACGGCCCCACGGACGCTCCCACGGCCGAAGGACCGTCAGCCGACGGCCGGGAGCGGTTCCTGCCGCGGCTGACCGACGAGGAGTTGACGATCGTCGACCCGCAGGCGGCCGAGCGGGGGCTCGTCGCCCTGCCTCACCTGCGGGGCATGTCCGACCAGGAGCGCGAGTGGGTGCTGGCCACCGCGCTGCGGTCGCTGGTGTCCAGGGAGCTGGTGGAGGTCGACAACATCGCCGAGCTGGCCGCGTTCGTGCGGGAGCCCGGTGACTCCGGTTCCATGGACGTGCGGATGCGCTACGCCCCGGAGCTGGAGCTGGTCCTGGCGCTGCGCAGGTCGGCCGACCGGGCGGTGGCCGTCGAGCTGACCAGCGCCGCGGGCACCTCGTACGCGTACGTCTTCGCGAACGCGCCCGACCTGCTGCTGATCGAGCGGGTCACCGGCGGCGGCCTGCACCTGTTCAGCGTGGCCCAGTCGGCGCGGGAGGCGGCCAAGGGGCTGCGCGAGCTGGTCGACCCGTTCGGGGCCGCCCGTCAGGACGGGGCCGTCCTGGAGCTGGACCCGCGGGCCGTCGAGGCCGGCCGGGTGGGCGATCCGCTGAAGAGCGTCATCGACAACGCCCAGGTCGTGGGGCAGCTCACGGTGCTCGCGGGCGCTCCGGGACCGCTGCTCATGACGTACGCCGGCGACAGCGAGGTGTGGATCGTGTCGGTCGACGCCCCGCACGCCCCCACGGGGATCGCGGCCCGCAGCGTGGACGAGTGGACGCTGACCGACGCCATCGCCCGACTGCTGGTTCCCTCCCAGTGACCTGCCCGGCGGCCCGCGCCGCTCACCCCGCCCCCGCCCGCCACGTCGCCTGAAGCCGCACCAGCAGCACCGCGCTGATCAGCGCCCCCGCCGCGCACAGTGCCGTCGACCAGCGGTCGCGGTCGTGGGCCGCCGCGCGCAGTACCAGCGGGAGCAGCAGGGCGGAGGCGACCAGGTAGGCGGCGTGCACGGTCGGTTGGGCGGGGCGGTGGCCGGTGAGCAGGGTCGCCGCGTCCAGTACGGCCCGTACGGCGACGAGCGCGGCCAGGCCGGTCAGGGCCGCGTCGAGGGCGCGGGGGCGGGTGTCGCGTGCCGCGTGCACGGCTGCCGACAGGGCGAGGACGAGGGCGTACAGGGTCAGCGCGGCGGTGAAGGCGTCCGTCACGCCGGGGCCGTTCCGGGCGGGCGGGCCGGGTCGGTCGGGGGGTCCGGTTCGGTCGAGCGGGCCCGTTCGGTCGGGCGGGTCGGTTTGGTCGAGCGGGTCGGTTTGCTTTTCGCGGTCGTCAGCCCCGGCCCGGCCGTGGGCCCCCGTCGTCGCGCCGCCGCCCGGGCGGTCTCGTGCCGTCGCGCCGCCGCCTTCTTCGCCTTCCGCGAGCGGCGGCGGATCAGCCACGTCGACACGCCCGTCACCGCCAGCAGCAGCGGGCTGAGGCCGAACGCCGCCCAGATGATCCGCCACCAGCCGTTCACCTGCCAGCCGAAGTGGGCGGGTTCGAGGTAGCGGTCGTAGAAGGCGTTCGCCGCGGGTTGCGGGCCGCCGGAGGCGACCTTGACGTGGCGGGCGTCGTGGGCGTCGACGTACACGTAGCCGTCGCCGCGGAACATCTCGTGGGCGTACGGGTCGTACGAGCGCGCGATGTTGAGGCCGTAGTACGGGGTCTGCTCGGTGGGCAGGGTGGCTCGGGTGACGCGGCCCGGGACGCGGTCGAGGGCCGCCGCCGACGCCTGGGCCAGCGTGATCTCCGGGGTGCCCTGCGCGGCGGGCGCGGCGGTGAACTGGTACCGGTGCTCGTCCGGCCCGGAGCCCCCGGTGATCGCCAGCCACGACTTCTCCACCACCGGGAACTCGAACGCCGCCCCCGTCACCGCCCACATCAGCAGGAACGGCACGGCGACCGCGCCCACCACCCGGTGCAGGTCGTAGTCGCGGGCGAAGCGGCCGCGTCCGGTGCGTATCCGGAAAGCCTGCGAGAGGCGGCGCAGGCCGGGCCACCAGGTCGCGATGCCGGTCAGGGCGAGCAGGAGCAGCAGCAGGCCCAGTACGCCGAGGATGACGCCGCCCCAGGTCAGTTCGCGCAGCCAGCTGATGCCCAGGGTGGGGAAGGGCTCGGCCAGTTGGGGGATGTAGCCGGGGTAGTCGGCGCAGTTGAGGGCGCACTCGTGCAGGTTGGCCAGGAAGCCGAACGATCCGCCGTTGCGGTGTGCCAGGCCGGTGATCTCGCCGGTGCCCGGGTCCACGCCGTACATGGCGTTGTAGTCGGGGCCGCCCACCTCGTAGATGCCGTGGTCGCTGTTGACCCAGGTGGCGGGGAAGTCCGGGTGGGCGCGGCGGACGATGTCCACGGCCTGGTCGGCGGTGACGGGGTGGGCGCTGGGCGTGTGGCGGTAGAAGTCGTGGTGCGTGGCGCGGAAGTACTCCGGCTGGTAGAGCAGGATCGCGCCCGACGTGGTCACCACCAGCAGGACGAGCCCGAGGACGAGCGAACTCCAGCGGTGCAGGACGACCATGCCGCGGCGCAGCGGGCGGCGGCGCCATCGGCGTCTGAGGCGGCCGGGTGTGCTCCGGCCCGCGCGGGGTTTCCGGGGGTGCGGGGGTGTGGCTGCTGACGACTCGTGGGTCTCGGGGGCGGGCTCGTCCGTCCGGTCGTCCGGTGTGGGAGGCCTCGGGGTCGGCTGTGCCGGTACGGCCGGTAGGCCAGGCCGTGCCGGGGCGGAACGGTCGGCCGCGGGCGGCGGCGCCCCGGTGGTCGCGGTGGTCGCGGCGGCCAGGTCGGTTTCGGCGTGGTCGGCCATGGGTCCCCTTCCCGAGGCGCGGCTTTTATACGCTCCTTACTCAGGTAAGGCTGACCTAATTTAACGGTCGCTTGCGTGGTGCGGCCATACTCGGTGACCAACCACACGCCGAGACCCCCGGCCCCGGGGCCCGTTACTCGGCGCCGCGGTAGGCGTCCAGGGCGGCCAGGACGCCCGCCGGGTCGTCCTCCGCGCCGAAGAGGTACGCGTAGCGGCGCTGTTCCAGGACTCGGCCCGAGGCCCACAGGAAGCGCTCGGCCCGTTCCGTCATGTCGTCGGCGATCCACGTCATGTCCGCGACGGTAGGCGGCCGGACGGCGGCGGGTCTCGAACGAATCGGCCTCCGTGCCGTCCGTGCCGTCCGCAGCCGTCCCGGAGCCGTCCCGCGACCGTCTTGCAGCCGTCCGCGACCGTCCGCGTACGCCGGTGTCGTGCGGACGGGCGGGACTCGGGGGCGTGGGGGCCCGGTCCGGGCGCGGGTTGCTGCCGGGCCCGGACTCAGCCCGCCTCCAGGGCGCCGCCGGGAGGAGAACCGGGCCCGGAGCGCCGGGTGAAGCTCCACAGCCGGTCCACCTCCGCGAAGCCCGTGCGGTCGTACAGCCGCTTGGCCGCGCCCCGGCCGTACTCCGGGTCGTCGTCGGGGGAGTCGTCGTCCACGTACAGGATCGCCTCGGTCGCGCCCAGTTCGGCCAGCTGGCCGAGCGCCGAGCCGAGCAGGCCCGCCCCGAGCCCGCGGCGGCGGTGCGGCTCCTCCACGCCGAGCCAGCACAGCAGGCCGATTCCGGCCACCGGGAGCCTGACCAGGGCCTCGCCCCACAGCTCCGTGTCCCCCTCGCCGCCGCGCACCGTCAGGCGGCGGCCCGGCGGGTCGGTGCTGTCCTCGACGCGGCAGCGCGGCGCGCGCGGCAGGCCGTCGATTGGCAGGGCGGCGTGCATGTACCGCCACAGGTCGCGACCCGCGAACCCGGCCTCTTCCAGCGCCGCCCGGGTCGCGTGCCGGTGCCGCACCGGCAGCCCCGCCAGGCCGAGCCCCAGCGCCGAGGCGTACTCGAACGCGTGCACCGTGCGCCGCGGGCCGAGGCGCGCCAGCGCGTGTCCGACCAGCGCGGACAGGACGGCGGGTTCCTCGCGGCCGTGCAGCCACAGCACGAACCCCGCGCCGTCCGAGGGCCGCGGCGCGTACGAGACCGCGCCGCGCACCCGGCCGTGCGCGTCGCGCGCCACGTCCGTGGCCGGGGCCGCCAGCTCCTGCCACAGCTGGGTGTCCACCGGCGACCGGCCGGCCAGCGCCTCGGCCAGCATCTCCGGTGTCGCCGACGGCTGCCCGGTGACGAGGTCCGCGTCGACCAGCGCCAGCACCGCCGCCTGGTCCGCGGGTTCGTACGGCCGGATCGACAGGCGGGTGGTCGCGTCCGCGTCGCGCACGCGGGTGCCCGTTCCCCCGTCGCCCGCGCGGGTGCCCGTTCCCGCGTCGCGCGCCGCTGCCGTGGCTGCCCGCCGCGTGACTCCCTCGGTCCGGGTGCTCTCGGTCCGTGTGCTATCCACGCAGGCTCAACGAACCGGCGGCGGCCGGAGTGCCGTCCCGTGGCGCCGCCGGCCCGCTGCCGACCGGCCGCGGGCGCCCCCCGAGCCCCCGCGCGCCCCCTCACTCCTTCCTCCGGGTCCGGCCCGGGGCGCCGTATGCTGACCCACCTGACGGAAAGTAATCACGCGATCACGAGAAATTGAGCAAGTCTGAGCGGAATCCGACCAGAGTCCGAACGGAAACGTACGGCGGGAGTGCACTCATGACAGATTCCCCGACCACCTCCAGCGCGCCGCAGGCCGAGGGCGACGCCGAGATCGACACGACCGTGCCGCAGTCGCCGCGGATCTGGAACTACTGGATGGGCGGCACGGACAACTACGAGGTCGACCGCCGCATCGGGGACGCCTACCGCGCCGCCGCCCCGAGCATCGAGGTCATGGCCCGCGCCTCGCGCGTGTACCTCATCCGCACGGTGACCTTCCTGGCCAGGGAGTGCGGCGTCCGGCAGTTCCTGGAGATCGGCCCGGGCCTGCCGACGTACGACAGCACCCACGAGGTCCTGCGGCGCGAGGCCCCCGGCGCCCGCGTCGTCTACGTCGACAAGGACCCGCTGGTGCTGCGGCGCGTCCGGGCCGCGCGCGAGGCCGACCCGGAGACCGTCGCGGGCTGCGTCGCGGCCGACCTGCACGAGCCGGACGCGATCCTTGAGGCCGTACGGGGCCCGCTGGACTTCGACCAGCCCGTGGCGCTGGTGCTGGCGGGCATCCTCGGACACATCCAGGACTTCGACGAGTCCCTGTCGATCGTGCGGCGCCTGCTGGCGCCCCTGCCGTCCGGCAGCTACTTCCTGCACTACGAGGGCACCGACACCGAGCAGTCCCTGGGCGACGGGCAGGCCATCTATGAGGGCACCGGGGCCGAGCCGTACGTGATGCGCACCCCCGGCCAGCTCGCGCGGTACTACGACGGCCTCGACCTGGTGGAGCCCGGCATCGTGTCCTGCCCGCTGTGGCGGCCGGAGCCCGGCGAGTCGCCGGAGGTCGTGGACATCTACGGGGGCGTGGCCCGCAAGCCCTGACCGCTGTGTGCGCCGCCCGGCGGGCGCCCGCGACGCGGCTGCCCACCAGTGCCGCCTGTGCCGCCGGGTGCCCGTACCGCCCGGCGCCCGTACGGCCGGGGCTGCGGCCGGGGGCGCGGCCGGGCGGCGCGGTGCGGC
>NZ_JAVSCF010000061.1:0-26242 GCF_031932565.1 Streptomyces sp. B1866 | reverse complement strand
TCACGATCTACAGCTGGAGTACTAGGCGGCGGTGCCGGGCACCGGGCCGGGCAGGGTTGGGGAGTCCGCTCTCGGACGCGGGCATGGCTATCCTCTGTTGGTGGAGAGCGGGTCGGCCGATTCTCGGAAAAGGCCCGGCCGAACCGCTTGGTAGTGAATCCGCCTCGCCCTTCGGGGCGGCGGGGCCCGGCGCCTGGGAGCGGCTAACTCCCGGGCGCCGGTGTGCTGTGCGGGCCCGAAGGCGGTCACCGCGTCGGCGGGTACGTCACGCTCGCCTCCCCTCGGGTCGGTGCCGCGGCGTGCGGCGACCGACACCATACGAGCGTCATCGCGGTCCCGTCCAGCGTGTACCACCACCACCTACCAGCGAAGTAGCAATTTGATGCGTCGCTGAGTCGCGAAGTGAGGCACTTAAGAGGTGGGTTCCGGGACAGGGTTAGTTGTACTACAGTGGTCGACGTGAGCCTGCGTCGCGAGGTCACCGGTGGAGGAGGTGGACATGACCCAGAAGTCCAACCGCGACGACCCGCGTCTGGTGGCCCGCCGCCTGGATCACCTCTTCCGGAACGTCCATCCGCCCACCCGCGGGCCGTACACGATCACCGAGGTCGCCGAGGCCACCGGGGTGTCCTTCAGCGCGATCCAGCAACTGCGGGCGGGGAAGAAGAACAACCCGACCATGGCCACGATCAGGGCCCTGGCCGAGTTCTTCGGGACCTCGCCGCTGTACTTCTTCCTCGATGACGACGCGGCCCAGAAAGAGGAGGCCCAGCTCGATCTGCTCGCCGCCGTGCGGGACGGCGACGTGGCCGAGGTGGCGCTGCGGGCTTCCGGGCTGTCTCCGGACGGCCTGCGCGAGGTGCGCAGCATGGTCGACTACGTCCGCCACCGCGAGGGCCTGCCGCCCCTGCCCGCTCCCGACGAGCCCGGCCCCCGGGGCTGACCGCCGCCGCGTGCAGTCGGCTCGGCCTGCGGCGGTCACTCGCCTTCGCGCATGAGCACGATGAGGTGCAGGCGCGGGTTACGCATCGGCACCAGGCCCAGGATGCGCACCGCGACCTCCTGGTGGCCGTGGAAGGGCAGGCACAGGCGGCGGATCGACCCGTCCGGGTGCTCGACCGCCTCACCCTGCTCCCACATCTCCCGCGCCTCCTCATTCACGGCGAGGACATCGTCCAGGAGGTGCTGCAGTGGCTCGTACGTCGGGTACCGCGCAGCAGCGATCCGCATGCGGGCCAGGAACGACCGGGCCCAGTCCTCCTGCCAGTTGACCAATTGCCGACGGGCCTCGGGGTTGAGGAATCCCCACCGCATGATGTTCGGCTGATCGGCGATCCACGGGAACCACTCGCCCATGGGCTGGTTGCAGCGCAGGATGTTCCATGCCCGGTCAGCCAGATATGCCGGGTGGGGCAGTTGGGCGTCGAGCATTGACTGGAATGCGGGAGCCGCAGCGGACTCGGCATCCGATTCGGGTTCCTCGTGCGGGTCAGGCGGGCGGCCGATAGCGAGCAGGTACAAGGTCAGCCGTTCGGCCGGGGTCAGACGGAGAGCGTGAGCCAGTCCGTCCAGGGATTCCGTGGAGTAGTTCGCGTGGCGGCCGTTCTCCATCTGCCAGTACCATCGGTCGCTGAATCCCGCCATGCGCGCGACCTCGGCCTGCGACACAGGACGCATGCGGTTACGCCCCGGGGAGACCAGACCCGGGATGCGCATGGGGTCGAGGCGATGCCGCCAGCGCAGCAGCAGCTCCGGCAGCGACTCCCGACCCGCGGCCTCTCCTCCCGGTCTTCGGTCCGTCGACCTCACCGCCCTCCGTTGATCTCCCGCCCCTTCGTCCGACGCCCTACCCGAATTCGATGTCCAGCCGACCCGCTGGGGCAGCACACCTACCCGAACGCACCGCCTGCGATCACGCAGAGAACCCTCGCGCCTCGTTCGGGCCGTCGGTACGGCATTGGACAAGGCCAGGTTCACACGCGCCGGGTGCGTCGGCATCTTCGTGTACTCCGGAAGTGGCACTTCGTGAAGTGTGCCTTCACCGCGCTATCTGGCAGAGTGCGCGCCGAATCGACAGCGATGAAATCCGACGTTGCCGTGTGCGCTCGGCGTAAGGGGAAGAGCCGTCCCCTGCCACCACGCGCCGCCGTCGGTCCGATGTTGGTATCCGGGCTCTCTGCTCACGGGACGGACAGGGGGCGATGAGTACGGCGGGGTGAGGACGATGGTCGCTTGGTGGCGCAGGACGCACGACGCGTTGAAAGCCGTGATACCGGTGATCCCGGATCCGTTCGATGTGGACGAGATGCTCCGCCTCCTCGCCGAGCAGCGCGGCCGGGCGATCCACCTCGTCCCCTGGAAGCTCCCGGCGGACAGCCTGTGCGGCATGTGGGCCGCGACTCCCTCGGCCGACTACCTCTTCTACGAGCAGGACACCACCCCAGCCCACCAGGACCACATCAAGCTGCACGAGATGGGCCACATGCTCCTCAGCCACGGCCCGAACCGCCCCCTGCGCGCCGCCCTGGCCCGCACGCTCCTGTCGGACCTCCCCGCGAAGACGCTTCCCCTCGTCCTCGGCCAGCCCCGCTACTCCGACCCCGAGGAACGCCTCGCGGAGACCTTCGCCTCCCTGGTCCTCACCGAGGTCAGCCGCCGCCTCCCGGAAACCGGGAGTGCCGTGTCGCAGGAAGCCGCCGAAGCCGTCCGCCGGGTGGAGAACACCCTGCGCACGCCGCGGAAGTCCCTTCGCGCCGCATGAGCCCGGAGCAGCTCTGCTACCCACTCGCCGCCACCGTCGGCGCCGCCGCCCTCCTTCACCGGGTCGGTCACCTGCGCCAGGACCCGCGCAACGCCACGTTCCGGGCCCTGTGCCTGGCCCTGGGCATGGCCTCCCTCGCCTTCCTCACCGCCACGCCGGCCGTCCACCGGCCCGTCAGCCACATGCTGGGAATGCCCCATCTCGGGCAGCTGGTCGTCCACGGCTCGATGATCACCTTCTGCGCCTGCGCCCAGCGCGTCCTCCTGGCCTGGATGTACCCGCCGGAAGTGGCCCGGCGGAAGGCACGCCGACGGGCCACGCCCAAAGCCCTCGCGCTGGCTGCGATGACCATTCTGATGGCCGTCACGCCCGCCAGCCACGGGACGCCCGAGCACTTCGCCGGCGACCACGCCGCCACTTCCTCCGCGGCCGCGTACCTCCTGGTCTACTTCACGACCGTCGGTACGGGCGTCGCAGAGATCGCCCGTCTGTGCCGATGCCTGACCCGGGCCGCCGACCGCCCCTGGCTCAAACGCGGCCTGTGCCTCACCGGCACCGGTGCGCTGATCTACCTCGGCAACGCCGCCCTCAGCAGCGCCTACGTCATCGCCCGCATCCTGGGCTCCCAGTGGGACCCCGTCTACACCGCGGCCCCGATCGCCGCCACCATCGGCGCCGTCCTCGCCTTCACCGGCCTCGTCCTGCCCAATCTCGGGCCCCGGCTCTCCCTGGCCCGCCGCTGGCTGCAGCGGCTGCGCGCCTACCACCGGCTACTGCCGCTATGGCTCGCCCTGTGCGACGCCCTCCCCGGCCTCGCCCTCCACCCGCCGGTCGGCCCCTGCCGGGAACGCTTCCGCCTGAGCGCGCTCGACTACCGCCTCCACCGGATGGTCACCGAAATCCGCGACGCCCGCCATGAACTCCGCGACCGCATCGATCCCCGACTCCTGCAGGCCCAGCAGGAACTCATCGACTATCCCGGCCCCGTCGACGGCAAGCAGCGAGCCGTTCTCGAAGCCGCCTTGATCCGCCAGGCACTGGGCTCACCGACTCCGATTCCAGCAGATTCCCTGGACGGCCTGCCAAGGGGGCTCCCGCCCGTGGGCGGCGATGACTACGAAGGGGAACTCGCCTGGTTCGTGCTGGTCGCCGAAGCCTTCGCCGACGCCACAGGTGCCTACCTTCTGCACGTCCTTGACACGCATTCCTCGATGCCGACCCATGCCACCGAGGGACAGTCGTAGGCCAGCCCGACCGTAGCCCGCAGCGAGGGAAATAGATCTGCTGCGCAGACTGGGGCTCCACGCTGTGTAGCGATCTCGTACGCCGTGCGCCGCAACGGGCTGGCGGCCATGGTGCCCCTGCCGGTCAGGAATCGCCCTACTCCTGACCGGCCTGCACGCGCGCGCTCACGTTCATTCACCCAGCGAGCCCGCCATGTCCGTGCCGAGAGCAACCGCACACGGAGTGCCGGAGTTCACATTCGCCCACAGCAGACGGGCACGACTGGAAATCCGGCTTGCCGGAATGTCAACCTACCAACGACCGGAAATCCGGCACCGATCCGTCCCCCCTATCACCAATCTCCAGCCTAGCCAAACTCGAAGATATCCGGACCCTGGTGACTGCCAACCGCACGTCGTCTGGGAGTCCGAAGATGCCCGAAACACCATCCCGCACTTACGAGACCGCTTTCCTGACCCTCCCGAAAGCCGCCGAGTATCTCGGGGTCTCACCGAACACCCTCTACGTCTGGCGCCACCGCCGCCAAGGGCCTCCCAGCTTCCGCATGGGCCGCCGCGTGATGTACAGGATCTCGGCACTCAACGACTGGGTCTCCCAACAGGAACAGGCGGATTCGCGCTCGAACACCGCACTCAACCCGCTCAACCGGAAGGTGACACGACGTGCCGCACGCGACCTCCGCTAGCAGCCGGACGGCTGCTCTGCCGCAGGTATTACCGACTCCCCCGCAGGCTTTCAGTCTGCAGCGACCTCGAATCCACTCGTACGATACAAAGACGCGAGGCCCGTAGATCTCCATGGCGGGATACATAGAAGACCGCTGGCTGAAGAAGCGGCCGGACAAAAAGACAGGCAAGCGAGAGCGCACAGCTCGCTGGGGGGTGGGACAGCGGTACCGGGTTAAGGGGATACCCGGCGTTCCGGACCGCTCGTTCGACACCAGCGAGGACGCGAAGCAGTGGCTCGCCACCGCTCAGACCGACACCAAGCGCGGTGAGTTCGTCGACCCCCGGGACAGCGGGATCCTTCTGGCCGAGTACATCGAGAACCACTGGTGGCCGGGACGATCCGACGAACCGTCGACGGCCGCGCCAATGCGCAGCCGCATCTGGAACCACATCATTCCGCTGCTCGGGGCCACGACGCTCCGGGACATCGACGCCTCCGCGCTGCGGTCCTTTAAAACCGACCTTCTGGCGCGGGTGGACGACTCCACGGCCGAGGTCATCTGGATCCACCTGACGACGATCCTCAACGCGGCCGTCGACGACAAGCGACTGCTGAAGAACCCGGTCAAGGTGCACCGGACGGTCAAGGCTCCGAAGCGCACCCAGAAGAAGGCGAAGGCGTGGGCGCGTCCAGTCGTTGATGCCGTCCGGATGGGGTTGCAGGAGCGCTATCGCTTCGCGGTGGACATCGGCCTGGGACTCGGACTCCGGCAAGGGGAAGCCTTCGGGCTGGCAGAGGAGGACTTCGACTTCAAGGCCGGAGTCGTACGCGTCCGGCGGCAACTCCGGTGGGACGCGAAGGGGAGGCCGTACTTCTGCTTGCCGAAGGGCGGCAAGACCCGCGTCGTACCGCTCTCCCCCGTCCTCGCCCATCGCGCCCGTGCGCACATGCGGCGGTTCCCGCCCGTCGAGTGCACGCTGCCCTGGCGCAACCCCGAGCCACCGACCACCCGCCTGGAGGAACGGCAGCGCAAGCCGATCACGGTCCGGCTCGTCCTCAGCACCTCCCAGGGCAACCGGATCCTCTACCGCACCTGGAACGAACGCAGCTGGAAGCCCGCGCTCGTCTCAGCCGGGGTCATCCGGGTCGTGGGCGAGAAGGTCCAGAAGTACGGCGGGCGGGTGCGCGCGTACCCGGTCTTCGAGCTGTCGCGCGAGGACATGTTCCATGTCCTGCGGCACACGTACGCCAGCGTCCAGCTCGACGCCGGCGAGTCGATCGTCAGCCTGTCCGAGTGGCTGGGCCACGCCTCCCCCAAGATCACGCTCGACCACTACGCTCACTTCATGCCGGGTGCCGGCAGGCGCGGCCTCGCGGCCATGGACTCCTGGCTCATTCAAGATCAACTTCCGAAAGTCCCCGAGAAGTCCCCAGCCACCCGAACGATCAAGGAAATCTTCCTGAAAGCCCAGGTCAAGGGCATGGTCGCTAGCGCGGACAACCTGAAGGCCAAGTACAAGGAGACGTCGCGGGGCGGGCTCGCGGTCAACGTGGTGGAGTGCTAGAAAACCGGCCCTGACCTGTGGCTTCGAGTCTTTCACCGCGGTCGGAGTACGGCACCGGTCCGCGGCGCCGGGGCAGGATCGACTCGCCTGTGAGAGCAACCCGGTGATCGTGGAGTCTACCGACCGCAGGCAGTTCTGCCCGTAATGTCCGTCCGGGGCGTCTGCCATGTTCTGGAGTCGGTACTCGGCCGTCCGCCCCCGGAAGGGAGGCGTTGGCCGCGTGGGCGGGATCCGAAGCGGCTTTCGGGGGTGTCAGCCCGCCACCGCCGACAGTCCCTGCCTGGTGGGGAAAACGGGCCTGATGGGAACGGGGCTGAGGGGGACGGCAAAAGCAAAGGGGGACGGCAAAAAGCAAAGGCAAGGAGATCCCACTCCTCGCCACTCTTAACTTATAGCGCACAGGGGGGCTTGCGGCAAGGCCCCGGTCGTACCGCAGAATCAGCGGCCGAAAGCTGGAACCTGCGGAAACGGGGAGTCGCGAAGTGCGGGTGTTGTTGACGACATGGGGATCGCGCGGGGATGTCGAACCGCTGGCGGGACTGGCGGTGGCGCTGCGGGACCTCGGTGCGCAGGTGCGGGTGTGCGCGCCGCCGGACGAGGAGTTCGCGGCGCTGCTGGCGCGGGTCGGCGTGCCGCTGGTGCCGCTCGGTCCGACGGTGCGCTCGGTGGTCGCCGGCACGAGGCCGCCGACGTCTGAAGACGCGTTCCGGCTCGCTCCCGAGTTGGTCGCCGCGCGGTTCGACACGCTCACCGCGGCGGCCGAGGGATGTGACGCGCTGCTGGCGACCGGCCTGATGCCGGCCGGCGCGCGGGACGTGGCCGAGAAACTGGGCATCCGCTACGTGTGCGCGTGCTTCCACATCTTCGGGCTGCCGTCGCGGCACTTCCCTCCCGGGGCGCGGCCGGGCAAGCCGTCCCCGCGGGGCGAGACCGACAACCGGGTGCTGTGGGAGCAGGACGCTCAGAGGGTGAACGCGTTGTACGGCGGGGCGCTCAACAGCCGTCGGGCGGCGATCGGCCTGCCGCCGGTGGACAACGTCCGCGACCACGTCTTCACCGGCCGACCGTGGCTGGCGGCAGACGCGACGCTGTGTCCCTCACAGGGCATGACGGACCTCGACGTCGTACAGACCGGGGCGTGGATCCTGCCCGACGACCGTCCGCTCCCGGCAGGGCTGGAGGCGTTCCTGGACGCCGGTGCACCGCCGGTGTACGTGGGCTTCGGCAGCATGGCCGCGCACGCCCCGAAGGGCATCGCCCGGGTGGCCACCGACGCGGTCCGCGCGCACGGCCGCCGCGTACTGCTCGCCCGCGGCTGGGCCGGTCTGGCTCCGGTCGACGACGCCGAGGACTGCTTCGTCGTCGGCGAGGTCAACCAGCAGGCGCTGTTCCGCCGGGTGGCCGCCGTCGTGCACCACGGCGGCGCGGGCACCACGACGACGACGGCCCGGGCCGGCGCGCCCCAGGTGGTGGTCCCCCGGATCGCGGACCAGCCGTACTGGGCTGCCCGAGTGGCCGAGCTGGGCATCGGCGCGGCCCACGACGGTTCGACGCCGACCTTCGGCTCCCTGTCCGCCGCGCTCTCCACGGCCCTGACGCCCGGGACCCGCGCGCGGGCGCGGGACGTGGCCGGCGTGGTCCGCGCCGACGGGGCGGCGGTGGCCGCGAAAATGCTGCTCGACGAGGTCAGCCGGGACAGGTCGCCCGTATCCGCGTGAACGACGGGCCGTCTTCATGCCGGGAGCCGGTGGGCGGCCTCCCGGCCATGGACGCGAGACCGCGTCGGCCCGGTGCGGCGGCCGACGCGGCCCGGCCGGTCGGGGGCCGGGACCGCCCGGGTGTCGGCGCGTCGCCGCCACGGTGGCCGTCGGCCTGACCCCGGGCACGAGGTTACGCAGCGGGCGGTCACGCCTGGCTTCGGTTTGCCGGCCGCGCGGTCTCCGCTCGTGCGGCTCGGCGCAGGGCCAGCAGGGCGACCGCGGCCACGACGGCCACGACCAGGCTGAAGGCGATCCCGGCGGTGCGCAGCCCCACGGCGTCGGCGGCCAGTCCTTCGCCGACCACCGGCAGGGAGATCGCCAGGTAGAGGACCAGGAAGAAGGTGGAGGCGACCTGGGCACGCTGTCCGCTGGGGGCCTGCGCGTTGAGAGCGGCCAGCCCGGCCCGCAGGGCCACCCCCTGCCCGAGCCCGGCCAGCACGGCGGAGGTGATCAGCAGCACCAGCGATCCGGCTGCCAGCCCCGCGGCCAGCAGGACCATACCTCCGATCAGCGCCGCGCACCCGGCGGGCAGGGCCGCGCGGCCCAGCGGCCGGGTGAGCGTGAGCTGTCCCAGCGCCGACGCCGCGAACGTCACGCACACCACGGCGCCGGACACCGCCGGATCGGGCACTCCGAGCAACTGGCGCAGGAACACCGGCACGACCGCGGTGAACAGTCCGAACACCGCGAACCCGGCGAACCCGGCGATCGCCGCCCGCGTGAACGTGCCCCGCACCGAGCCGGGCACCCCCGGCCTGGCCAGGGTCAGACGCGGGCGGTCGGCCGCCGCCACGGGTTCGGGCATGAGCCACACGCCGGCCGCGGCCAGGGCCAGCAGCACCAGGTGCACCGCGAACGGCAGCCGCAGCGGCGCCGGGGCGAACTGGGCGAGCAGGCCGGAGAGCACCGGGCCGGAGCCCAGTCCGCCCATGTTCGCCACCGTGGCCACCGCGGTGGCCTGCTCCGCGCCGTCCTCGGGTGCCAGGTCGACCAGGGTGGCGGTCGCCGTCCCGGTGAAGATGCCCGCGGACAGGCCCGACAGCACCCGGCCCACCAGCAGCAGCGCCAGGCCGTGCGCGGCCAGGAACACCAGCGCGCTCAGCGCCGCGCAGGCCAGGCCCGGCAGCAGGGTCCGGCGCCGGCCGATGACATCCGAGACCTGCCCGAGCGCCGCCAGCGCCGCCAGGACTCCCACCGCGTACGCGGCGAAGACCACGGTGGAGGTGAGCAGGGAGAAGCCCATCTGGCGCTGGTAGAGGACGTACAGCGGCGTCGGCAGTGTGGTGCCCACCATCGTCACCCAGAAGGCCACCGCCACCAGCCAGAACGCCACCGCCCGCGGCACCCTCCGGCCGGTGCCCGGGCCCCGCGGGCTGGTCCGTGCGCGGTACGGCGGGGTGCGGTTCAACCGGCTGCCTCCATTCCGGGCGCGGGCTCACCCGGCGACGCGACAGCGACCCCCGGCCGGCGGCACCTGGCACCCGCGGCGCGCGGTGTGCCCGTACGGCTCCGCTGGTCCGGGCCGCGTCCCCGGGGCGTACCGGACACTGACCAAGGCGGGCGGGTCAGGGCTTCGGTATCACGTCATGGCCCCTTGTGCGCGTACCGTGGCTGAACCCCGTCAGCACTTGAATTCGGCCTGATGGTGGACCAGCCCGTAGAGGATGTCCGTCTGCTGCCCGCAGACGGCGGGCGGCGTCTAAACGGGAGTCGACGGATCGTCGTCGGCGGCGGCACTTCCGCCGAGGGCAACACTGAGAGAAGCCGCGGCAAAACCGGCCGCGGCGAGGATGCTACGCAGACGCATGACCGTCCTTTGTCCGATGCCTTACTTCCCCCGGAAGTCGCTTGTATCGCCTCTTCACATTTCTCCCTTCTGTGGCGGCTCATCGCAGCACGGGTCTCCCGCATGCCGCCGGATGCGGGCGCGTCTGACCTGCCTCGCCTTCTTGTCTAAGCCATCCCCTGCCGTCGCGCTCTGCCGAAGACCGCCAGGCGGGTGAGACGCGCACCAGGGCCAGCCGCCGGCTCCCGGAGTCACGGGCGGGCGTCCTCGTGGCCGGCAGCCGTGAGCGCGGCGCGCCGGGCGGCCAGGCGCTCGCGTAAGCGGTAGGCGCGGCGCCGGAGGAGGCGGCGCCCGTCGGCGAGGACGACGGTGGCGCGGGTGCCGACGAGTCCGGTGCCGCCTCCGGCGGGCGGGGTCCGGGCCGAGCGGAGACGTACCCCCCTCCCGGGCTCGATGCCGGGCGTCGGCCGCGGCGTCGCCCGGCCCCCGCCGGCCCTGGCGGCGGTCGCGACGGTCGTGCCGGTGTGTCGTCGGTGACGCTGACGTCGCACGGCGCCGGGATGTTCCCTACGGCGGTGAAGACACCGTCGGAGTGGGTGAACGACAGGATCGCCGGGGTCGGCCGGCTGAGCACCGTGAGCGGCACGTGCGCGCTCCACGCCCCGGGGAGGAGGACGAGGTGGTCGGTGTCCGGCGGCGGTGAGCGAGTGGTCGCCGTAGGCCGGGGTCGGCGCCGGTGCGGGGGCCTTGGCCAGGGCCAGTGGCGGGGACCAGGCTCCCCAGGCGTCGCCGCGTACTCCCCTGGCCCGGACCCGGTACGCGCCCGGGGGGCAGCGCCCGTGCGGACCTGACGCCCCGTAGGTTGTCTCTCTTCGCGCAAGTCTCTGCCACCACTCTTGCCCTGTCGACTTACCGCCCGTAACCTCCGCCGGGCCGGGCGCAGCACGTCGGTGCGCCCCCTCGGAAAGGGATGTGACCGTGAGTGCAGGTATACGTCGGACCGCGGTCATAGCGGCGCTGTCCACCAGCGCGGCGCTCGGTCTTTTCGCGGCGGCCGTCCCCAGTTCCGCCGGGGTGTCGCCCGGCCCGACCGCGGTCGCCCCCGCGGACAAGCCCGGCCCGGTCAACCGTCTCATCGTGAAGTACCGGTCCGGCCTGTCCAGCACGGTCATCTCCGGACGGATCTCCACCAGCGCGAAGCGGCAGGGCCACGCGGCTCGCCTTCAGCGCCGGCTCGCGGACGGTGCCGCGCTGGTGGACCTCGGTGCCCGTGCCGACGCCGGCGCCATCAGCGCGATGCGGCAGGCGTTCGCGGCCGACCCGGACGTGGCCTATGTCGAACGCGACCAGATGCTCCAGCCGGCGGCCGTCCCGGACGATCCCGAGTACGGCAGGCAGTGGAACCTGTACGAGCAGACCGGCGGCATGAACGTGGCCGACGCCTGGACGAGCACGACGGGCGCCGGCGTCACCGTCGCCGTCATCGACACCGGCTACACCGCGCACTCGGACCTCGCGGCGAACATCGTGCCCGGGTACGACTTCATATCCGACGCGGCGACGGCCCGGGACGGTGACGGGCGGGACGGCAACGCCGCGGACGAGGGCACGTGGAACACCGCCGGGCAGTGCGGGTTCGGCAGCGGGGAGACCTCGTCGAGCTGGCACGGCACGCACGTGGCGGGAATCGTCGGCGCGGTCACGAACAACGGCAAGGGGGTCGCGGGCGTCGCCCCCGGCGTCAGGATCCAGCCGGTACGGGTCCTCGGCGCGTGCGGCGGCACCACATCGGACATAGCGGACGCGATCACCTGGGCATCCGGCGGATCCGTACCGGGCGTGCCCGCCAACCCCACGCCCGCCAAGGTCCTCAACCTGAGCCTCGGCGGCAGGGCGCCGTGCGCGACGACCACCCAGAACGCCGTCGACGGAGCCGTCTCGCGCGGCGCCACCGTGGTCGTCGCGGCAGGCAACAGCAATGACGACGCCGCGAACCACACCCCGGCGAACTGCGCCAACGTCGTCACCGTCGCCGCGTCCGGCCGCGGCGGCGCCCGCGCCTCGTACTCCAACTACGGCGCCAGCGTCGACATCACCGCGCCGGGCGGCGACGGCTCCGACCGCATCCTGTCCACCCTCAACACCGGCACCACGACACCCGGCGCCGAAACCTACAAGGCGTACCAGGGCACCAGCATGGCCACTCCCCACATCTCCGGTCTCAGCGCCCTGCTGCTGGCCAGGCGCCCGGGCCTCACCCCAGCCCAGGTCGAGTCCGCGATCAAGGCCGGCGCCCGGCCGCTGCCCGGCGGCTGCTCCGGCGGGTGCGGCGCGGGGCTCGCCGACGCCGCCAGGTCCGTCGCGGCGCCCGACGCCCCGCAGCCCGCGGCGACGGTGACGGTCACCAAGCCGAGCGGCCAGTGGGCGCTCAAGGGCTGGCAGATCTCGCCGCTCCAGCTGACCGCCAGGGCGAGCGACGGCGCGCCGGTCACCTTCACGGCCACCGGCCTGCCGCCCGGCCTGACGATCAGCTCCGCGGGCCGGATCTCGGGCACCCCCACCGCGGCAGGCGCCTTCACCACCACCGTCACGGCCAGCGCGTCCGGCGCCTCGGCCAGGACAGCCTTCTCCTGGCAGGTCTGGGGCTGGTGACGCTCCACGGGCAGGCCCCATGACCGGTTTCACCCGAATGGCCTAGTCGCTCTGCATTGCTCCGGATGGCGTAGTTATGGTGGGGATGCGCGTCGGCCCTGCCCGCCAGACCGCCTCACGGCATTCGGCCACCGGAAACCCAACTCGGCGAATCCGCCATGGAATCGGTCACGCGGAATCACGGAGAGGGAACGGGCCGCACCGGGGACCGGCCGGGCACCGGCGGGACGGCGCTCCGAGAATCCGGACACGCCCGAAAGGAGCGACTGACGATGACGGCAGTTGCGACAGCCACCAAGTTCCTGGTCCTTTCCGAGGAGAACTCGGGCCAGGAAGCCAGGGTCCAGAACCTCGGCCTCGTCACCGTGGCTCTGGAGGAGAACCCGAGCACCGGGTACCACTGGGAGTACATGCAGATCAATCCCTCGGAAGAGGGCCAGGTACGACTACTCAACGACACGTTCCTGCCCGGCAACCGGATACCGGGCGCGCCGGGGGCCCGCGTGTTCCTTCTCCAAGCGGTAAGCCCGGGGCACACGGAGATGAGGTTCTGCCTCTACCCGCCGAGCGGAGCCGAACCCGTCAAACAGCTCTCGTTCCCCACCGACATCATCATCCCGTAGCGGCGCGCGGCACCCTTCGTCCCGCACCCGGCTCGCCGCCCGGCCCCCGCGGCCCGGCGGCGAGCCGGGCCGTTCACGAGGCGGCGCGGTCCTCGCCGCCTCAGGCCCCGCGCCTGGCGGCTCGCCGCACCCCTACCGGCATCTCCGTCCGGACCGGGCAGCGCGCCTCCGGCGAGGCGAAGCCCTCGGCCTTCCGCGCATCGCGGGAGGCCGAGGGCTTCCGCGATGCGCGGCAAGCGGAGTGCGCCGCCCGGCGACGACCGGTCGCGTTGTGCGAGGCTGACAAGTCCCCCGGCGCGGGCTGTCACACGGCCCCGGCAGACCGCGGGAGCGCGTACTGCTCTGTTGACACCGCCCCAGGAGAAACCCTAGCGTTTTTACAGAACGGAACTGTTCTTCAAATTCTGCCCGTGGGGACGGAGTGGGCATGAACACCGTGGCCGACGTCTTCGTCGCCGGCTCGACCGCCGCGGCCGACGGGCCGTACGCCGCCCGGCCGCCGCGACCCCGGACCGCCGGCGCGGTGCGGCGGCTCGGGACCCTGGACAGCACCTCTCGGACAGACCGCTGAGAGCGCCGGTCCCGTACGCCAAGGAGCGCAGTCAATGACCGAACGTTTCACCCTGCCGCGCCGCAGGGACCTCAAGCCCGCTGAGGACTACGGCTTCTTCGGACCCGGCTCGGTCACCTGGAAGGTGTGGAGCTACCCGACCTCCCTGACCGTCGGCTTCCAGCGGGCCGTGGTGGTCGAGGAGCTCGACCCGGCGCTGGTCACCGCGGTCACCCACACCTACGACATCTTCAAGCGGCCGCGCACCCGCTACAGCCGCACCCTGAGCTACTTCGCCCTGGTCGCCTTCGGCGACACGCGCACCACCGCGAAGGCCGCCGACGTGCTGGTCAAGGTGCACTCCAAGGCCGTGGGCACCGAACCGCTCAGCGGCAGGCCGTACGACGCCAACGACCCGGACTCCCAGCTGTGGATCCACCTGACCGCCTGGCACTCGATCCTCTACGCCTACGAGAAGTACGGACCGGGCAAGCTGTCACCGGAAGAGGAGGCGCGCTACTGGGAGGAGTGCGCGGTCGCGGCCGAGTTGCAGACCTGCGACCCGGCCGACGTCCCCCGGACCCGCGAGGGCGTCCGGGAGTACTTCGAGCGGATGCGTCCGCAGCTGGTGGGCTCGGAGATGGCCCGCAACGCGATGAACCACCTGCTGGACAGCAAGGTCATGCTGCCCGACCTGCGGTGGCCGGTCCGGCTCGTGGCGGAGGTGATCTCCGCCTTCATCGACACCGCGACGCTCGCCACCATGCCCCGGTGGATGCGGGACATGGCCGGGCTCCCCCAGTCCCGCCTGGTCGACGCGCTGATCGTGCCGGTGATGCGGATGGGCTTCGGCTTCGTGCACCTGAGCCGGCGGCTCGAACTGGTGCTGCTCGCCCTGCTCTCGCCCCGCACGGTGCCGATCGCCGGCCCGGTGCTGCTGCGCGTCCCCCCGCAGAACGCGGAGACGCTCACCCCCGCGCAGGCCCGGGAGCGCTACGGCTACGCCAAACCCTCGGAGGCCCACCCGGAGCTGCGCAGGAAGCAGAAGGACAAGGCCCACGCCGGGATGCGCACCAGCGACGAGGGCCTGCACGAGTCCGAGCCCTACCTGGGCACCGCGTGAGCCGCTCCCGGGCCGTGCGCGCCGGCGGCGTGCCGGACGCGCCCGGGCCGTCAGTCGAGCTTCTCGCCGAACAGGGCCAGGATCGTGGTCAGGAACACCGGTTCCAGCTCGGGGATCGCCTCGGCGCCCAGGGTGTAGAGGCAGTGGCGGACGCGGTCCGCCATGCCGCCGACGAGGATGTCGAAGGTGTCGTCGGGGAGTTCCGGCCGGCTCGGGTCCTCCCGGCGTACGACGCGGTGGTACGTCAGCCGGTACAGCTCGGCGATGCGCTCCGACCGCCTGCCGTACAGCGCGGCGACCTCGGGGCCGGCGGCCAGGCCCTCGATCATGAACGTCCAGGTCGCCGCGGGATACGCCGCCATCAGCGCCAGATAGGCGCGCATCGACACCCGCAGGCCGGTCCGCCATTCGGTGTAGGGCACCTCCTCAAGAGGGGCGGACACCTGACTGAGCGCCACCTCGGCGCCCTCCCGGAACGCGGCGAGGAAGCATTCCTGCTTGCCCGCGAACTGACGGTAGAACGCCTCCCGGGACGTGCCGGCACGCTCCACGATGTCGCCGATCGTGACCGCCGCGTATCCCTTCTCCGCCGTGACCTCCAGAAACCCGATGAGGAGACGAGCGCGCTGGGACGCCGCCACTTCCTCCCGGCTCAGGCCGTGCCGGGACGGCAACCGCTGCCCGACCTTCGCGAACGCCTGCCGGGCCGAGGGTACGGATGACTCGCTCACCAGCCCATGCTAACCCGCCGGTCCGCCCCGGCCAGGGGTCCGACGGTCTTCGGCAAGCACCGCTCCGGCGCCCCGATATCCGGCCCGGCCGATTCGTCTCGCGCGAGTGGGGGAAAACGCCGCCGAATACGGGGACACCGGGTGCGGCCCAGGCCGGCGGAAAAAGAAGCCGTCTACTCGATCCCACGGAAAACCGGCCGGAAAAACCGGCCGCCCACTCTTCCGGAAAAGTTGGTTCAGAGAACACCAACCGAAGCCTTGACGACATTCGGACCCCTGAGTAATTTACGGATCGGCAACAGAACCCGGCTGACCCGGAAATCCTGACCCGAGGGTGGAATCAGGGGGTCGCTTTCCCTGCCCTCGAAACAGCGGCCTTATACGCCCCGCGGTGACGCCTGCGCGCGCACCACCGCCGGAAACGGCCGCACAAGGAGCACCAGCCCCCCGTCCAGACCGGGCACGCGACGTACCCGCCGTCAGTCCCGGCGCCACGAGAGAACGCCTCAATGGGAGTCATCATGCGTATAGCCAAGCCGAAGGCAAGAACCGCACTGGCGGCCGCCGCGACCGTGGGCCTCACCGCGGCCGTCCTCGGCGTCGTCGGCACCGGCAGCGCGTCCGCCGAACCCGTCTCGCTGAAGCTGAACTACACCTGCGTCTTCCCGCAGATCGACGAGCAGCAGATATCGGTCGTGATCAACACGGACATCCCGAAGACGATCAAGGTCAACACCTCGGTCCCGAAGTTGGCGATCCACGCCGTGTCCACGGTCAACGAGGACACCACGGCGGGCCTCGGCCTCGTGGGCGCCGCGACGCTCGAAGGCCAGGCGAAGACGGCCGCCGTCGTCGCGGTCCCGCAGGGCACCGTCAGTGTCAAGCCGACCTTCACCATCGCCCAGACGAAGGTTCCCGAGTCCGGCTCGTTCAACGTCGTGGCCAACGGCTCCGTGCCGCCCCTGACGTTCCGCAAGACCGGGCACGGCAAGATCACCGTGGGTGACATGACCCTCATCCTGACCGTCCGGAACGCCGAGGGCAAGGCCGTCGACATGGACGACGACGGCAACGAGAGCTTCGCCTCGCCCTGCCAGCAGGTCCCGGGTCAGAAGAACATCCTGGCCGAGTTCGACATCGTCTCCTGACGACGCCGTCCCAACAGCCGTCGCGGCCGGTCCGGCACGGACCGGCGCGGCGTGCGGAGCGCCCCGTGTCCCGTTCCCCTCCGCCGGAAGGCGGGTCAGGGCGCGCCTCCGGGCTCCGGGCCCTGGTAGCCGGGCCGGGACGAGGCGTCGATGCCGACCTCGTAACGGATGCGGGGATTCAGCGTGTTGCCGCCGACGTGCGCGCCGGTGGAGTGGACGGCGAGGCCGATGGCGTGGTGGGTGGGCGCGGCGAAGGTGTTGCCGGTGATGGTGGCGTCCTGTACGTCCTCGAACATCAGGGCCTGCGAGGCCACCAGCGTCTCGCAGTAGTTGTCCTTGACGACGAAGCCCGAGGTGACGCCGTGTCCGTCGCCCTCACCGTCGTCGGGCCCCTCGGCCATGAGGCACATGTTGTCGATCTGCTCGCAGCGGTTGCCCTCGATCACCACGCCGCGGCTGGCGGGGGTGTCGTCGGCGAAGGTCTGCATGCAGTCGGCGTGGCCGTAGCGGTTGTCGGTGCCGGTGACCGTGTTGCCCACGATCCGGATGCCGTCGCCGAAGAAGCGGATGCCGTCGCCGTCGCCGCCCCGGGGCCGGGACACCACGGTGTCGCGGAGGGTGATGTCCTGTCCGGTCAGCTCGACGCCGGGGGCGTGGGGGCGGTCGACCCGGTAGCCCTCCACGACGACGTGGTCGGCCTCGACGGTGATGCCGCCCACGGTGGCGCCGCCGCCGGTGTAGGTGACCGGCTTGTCGCGGGTGCCGCCGCGGGTGATGACCAGCCGGTCGGCGGACAGGTCGCGGTCGAGGCACACCACGTCCCCGGGCCGGGCGGCGCCGGCGTCTCCCGGGGCCGCCATGTGCCGCGTGCAGGCCGCGGACGGAGCGCCGGAAGCCGTGGGCGAGGGGCCCGCGACCGCGGTGATCACGGTGGCGAGACCGGCGAGGATGCTCTGTGCGGTCATCATGCGGGGACCGTAGAGCCGGGCGCGCGGGACCCCTCCCGTGGGCCTGGCGGGCGCCCCGGGGGCCGTCTTCCGGCCGCCGATAGGGTGGGACCTGTCGGGGGATCGGCTGCTGGGGCTGGCGGAGGTGCCGGTGGGTGCGGAGGACGCGGCGGAGCACCTGCCGCGGCTGCGGCTCGACGAGCTGCTGGAGGAGTTGCAGGTCCGGATCGACGCGGTGCGCGGCACCCGGGACCGGGTGCACAGCCTGCTGGAGGCGGTCCTGTCGGTCGGCCAGGAGCTGGACCTGCCGCAGGTGCTGCGGCGGATCGTGGAGGCGGCCGTGGTGCTGGTGGACGCCGAGTACGGGGCCCTGGGCGTGATCGGCGACGACCAGCGGCTCGCGCAGTTCCTGACGGTGGGCATCGGCGAGGAGGGCCGCGCGGCGATCGGGCCGCTGCCCTCCGGCCACGGCATCCTCGGCGAGCTGATCCGGCACCCCGAGCCGCTGCGGCTGAAGGAGCTGTCGCAGCACCCGGCCTCGTACGGCTTCCCGGCCAACCACCCGCCGATGCACTCCTTCCTGGGCGTGCCCATCCGGGTGCGCGACGACGTGTTCGGCAACCTCTACCTGACCGAGAAGCGCGGCGGCGCCGAGTTCGACAGCGAGGACGAGACCGTGCTGTCCACGCTGGCGGTGGCGGCGGGGGTCGCGGTCGAGAACGCCCGGCTGTTCGAGGCGGCGCAGTACCGGCAGCGCTGGCTGGAGGCCAACGCGGAGGTGGTGGGCAGCCTGCTGTCCGGGGCGGACGAGATGTCCGTGCTGGAGATGCTGGTGGACCGCGCGCAGCGCATCCTGGGCGCCGACCTGGCCGTGCTCACGCTCCCCGAGGGCGGTTCGGCCGAGCGGCTGCGGGTGGCGCTGGCCCGGGGCAGGAACGCCGACACGCACCAGGGCCTGGTGCTTTCGTGCGAGGGCACGTTCGCCGGAGCGGCCATGCTCGGCGGCGAGCTGATCACCAGCCCGGACGTCAGCGCGGACGAGCGGGTCACGACGGGGCCGCCGCGGTGGTCCGGGCTGGGGCCGGCGGTGGCGGTGCCGCTGCGCACCGGGGAGGGCGTGCGCGGGGTGCTGGTGCTGGCGCGCGCGGCCGGCGGAATGGCGACCTTCACCGAGGCCGAGACCGAGCCCCTGCTGGCGTTCGCCGGGCAGGCGGCGCTGGCGATGGAGCTGGCCGAGCGGCGGCGGGCCGCCGAGCAGCTGGCGCTGCTGGAGGACCGCGACCGCATCGCCCGCGACCTGCACGACCTGGCCATCCAGCGGCTGTTCGCCACGGGCATGACGCTGCAGAGCACGGTGCGGTTCGTGTCGGACCCGCAGGGGTCGGAGCGGCTGCTGCGGGCGGTGGACGACCTCGACGAGACCATCAAGATCATCCGCTCGACGATCTTCGGGCTGCGGACCCACGAGTCGGCCCAGGCGCTCCAGGGGCTGCGGGTGCGGGTGGCCAAGACGGTGGAGGAGGCCGTGCCCGCCCTGGGCTTCACGCCGTCCCTGCGGATGGAGGGGCTGGTGGACACCGACGTGCCGGGCGAGGTCGCCGAACACGTGGTGGCGGTGCTGGGCGAGGCGCTGTCCAACGCGGCGCGGCACGCGCGGGCCGGCGGCGCGGACGTCGTACTCGTCGTCAGGGCGGGCACGCTGACCCTGACCGTCGCGGACGACGGGGTGGGCGTCCCCGAGGACGGCCGGCGCAGCGGCCTGGCGAACCTCGCGGAGCGGGCCGCGCGGCTCGGCGGCCGGATGGACCTCCAGGCTCCGCCGCAGGGCGGCACCCGGCTGGTGTGGAGCGTGCCGCTGCCGCGGGAGTGACCGCCGGCCGGGCCGCGGGCTGCGGGCCGGTCGCGGGTTGCGGGCCGGGCCGCGGGCCACGGGCGGGTCACGGGCGGTCCGCCAGCACGGCGGCGGCCGGGCGGCGCTGCGTCGCGGGTCCTTCCGGCCCGTAGCCGACGCGGACGAGCATCTGCGCGTGCCCGGCGTCCCGCCGCGGGTCGGCGCCCGCCTCCCGCCGCGGGCCGGTGAGCGCCCACCGCAGGTCCGGCCACTCCAGGGCCTGGTGCAGCAGCGAGGTGCGCAGGCCCTGCGCGGTGGCGGCCAGCAGCAGGTGCTCCAGGGCCTGGCCGGCCCGCAGCCAGTCGGCGCGCCGGTCGTGGGCGGTGGCCAGGACGGCGACGACCGGCCGCTCCTCGAAGACGGCGGCGGGCGTGTCGGGTCCGCGCGTCCCGGTGAAGTCGCGCACCGGCATCCGGCCCGTGCTGTCGCGCAGGCCCAGGGCGAGGCCGGGCAGCCCGTCGGGCGCGGACTCGCGCAGCCAGCCGCGGGTCTCCGCGCTGCGCGCGGCGTCGCGGGTGTTGCGCCGCTCGGCCTCGGCGGTGACGCGCAGCAGCCGCGCGGTCTCCGGGTCGTCCGGCCAGGTGAGGCAGGCGCCCTCGGCGCGGACGGCCTCGGCGAGACCGGCGAGCACCTCCCGCCGCGGGCGGCGCGGCAGGTAGGGGAACCGGCTGCTGTGCCGGCGCCACAGCGCGGCGTACAGGTCGCGGCGGTGCCCGGCGCCGGGCCGGGCCGTCCCGGCCGGCCGGCCGCACCGTGGCCAGCAGCCCGGGGTCGGCGGGGTCCGGCAGCAACCGTACGACCGGCTCCCAGCCGAAGTTGGCGACGGCGACCCGCAGGTTGAACACGGCCGCGCCCACCGACACGTACAGCGCCCGGCCCGTGGGGTCGGTGCGCCGCAGGGCGCGGTCGGCCGCGGCGCGCACCTCCAGCGTCGCGGCGTCCGGGTCGAGGCGGTAGCGCCACGGCTGGGTGTTGTGGATCGAGGGCGCGGCGACGGCGGCGGATATCAGGGTCTCCAGGGTCGTCGCGTCGAGTTCGGTGGCGGTCATGGCGGTCTCCTCCCGGCCTGGTCCCCAGGCTGCCGCCGCGCGGGGCCGGCGGACAGGGCCGTACGGCTCCCGGGGCGGGGCCGGCCGGGCAGTGGGGCTACCGGGGGCGGTGGCCGTCGGCCGACGGGGCGGCCGCCTGGCTGGCCAGGACGGCGGCCTGGATGCGGCGCTCGACGCCGAGCTTGGCCAGCAGGCGGGAGATGTGGTTCTTCACCGTCTTCTCGGACAGGTACAGGCGCTTGCCGATCTGGCGGTTGGTCAGGCCCTCGCCGATCAGGCCCAGGATCTCCCGTTCGCGCGGGGAGAGCCCGGCCAGCGCCTGGTCCTGCGGGTCGGCGGGCGCGTCCTCGCCGCGCAGGCTGCTCATCAGCCGGGCGGTGGTGGCCGGGTCGAGCATCGACTGCCCGGTGGCCACGGTGCGCACGGCGGCGATCAGGTCGGAGCCCTTGATCTGCTTGAGGACGTAGCCCGCGGCCCCGGCCATGATCGCGTCCAGCAGCGCGTCGTCGTCGTCGAACGACGTCAGCATCAGGCAGGCCAGGCCCGGCATGGCCGAGCGCAGGTCGCGGCAGACGGAGATGCCGTCGCCGTCCGGCAGGCGTACGTCGAGGATCGCCACGTCCGGCCGCAGCGCGGGGCCGCGGGCCAGGGCCTGGGCGGTGGTCGACGCCTCCCCGACGACCTCGATGTCCGGTTCGGCGTCGAGCAGGTCGTGCACTCCGCGCCGGACGACCTCGTGGTCGTCGAGCAGGAACACCCGGATGGGCGCCTGCGGCGAGAACTCGCGTGCCTCGGTCATGATCATCCTTCGTGGTGCTGGAAAAGCGGCTCAGTCTGACGATCCTGGCCCTGCGCGGACCCCGCGCACCAGGGCCGAGTGGTCCCTTCAGGGGACTGGTCCGGCACGCCGGAGGGCCCTGCGGCAGGGACCCGTTCGGCTCCTCCGTGGCATACCCGGCGCGTGCGACGGTACTGGTCAGACCCGGACGGGTTGTTTCCGACGTGCCGAGGGGATGGGGCCCGATGAGCGACAACGTGAGGCTGTGGCGCTGGCGGCGCAATCCGCTGCGGCGCCGCTCGGACGTGGCGGAGGCGTGGGCCGGCCTGGCCGTCGGCACGCTGATCGCCCTGGGCGCGCCGGCGGCGGGAGTCGTCACCGGCGTGGCCGTCGAGCAGGACATGCTGCGGCAGAGCGAGACCCGGCACCGCACGCCCGCCGTCCTGGCCGAGCGGGCGCCGTCGCCGGAGGGCGGCGCCGAGGAGGATACGAAGGTGCTCGCCACGGTGCGGTGGACCGCCTCGGACGGCACTCCGCACACCGGAAAGGCGCTGGTCAAGCCCGACAGCCCGGCCGGCGCCAGGGTGAGTGTCTGGACCGACGGGGACGGCCGGCTGCGCTCCGCCCCGGCCACCCCCGGGCAGGCGCTGGCCGGTGGGGTGATCAGCGGCTCGGCCGCGGCGGTGGTCACCGGCGTGCTGCTGGCGGGCGGCGGCCGGGTGATACGCGCGGGGCTGGACGCGGCGCGGGCGACGCGGTGGGAGCGGGAGTGGGCCGAGATCGGGCCCCGCTGGAACCAGCACACCGCCTGAGGGACGCGGGACCGNGACGCGGTGGGAGCGGGAGTGGGCCGAGATCGGGCCCCGCTGGAACCAGCACACCGCCTGAGGGACGCGGGACCGGCCGCGCCGCCCGGGATACGCGTGCGCGCCGGACCGCGCCAGGGCTCGTGGCCTGGCGCGGTCCGGCGCGTACGCGCGTGCGCCCGCCGGGCCCGGGCCTTCGGCGGCAGGTTGTGGGCCCGCTGTACGGCGGGCGGGCGCGTACGGGCCGTACGGCGGGCCCACGGGGGGCGGCGGCCTCAGAACAGCGGGCCGACCACGGGCGGCCCGCCGTGCCCGGCGGCGGCCGGACCGGTCAGGTCGAACCGGACGTCGACCACGCCCTCCACCGCGCGGGCCAGGCGGGCGGCCACCGGCACCAGCGAGGTGTCGCGGATCCGGCCGCCGAAGGTGACCACGCCCTCGTTCACCTCGGCGTGGACGGGCGGCGGGTCGCCGGGGAAGAGCGGGGCGACGACCTCGCGGCGCACCTCCTCGGCCAGGTCCTCGTCCGAGCGCAGGAAGACGGTGAGCAGGTCGGCGCGGCTGACGACGCCGGCGAGCAGCCCCTGCGCGTCGGTGACGGGCAGCCGCTTGACGCCCTTGCGCGCCATGAGGCGGGCGGCGTGGGCGAGGGTGGCGTCGGCGCGGACGGTGACGGCGGGGGCGGTCATCAGCTCCCCGGCGGTCACCGCGCCCGCCTTGGCGACCTCCCGCAGGTGGCGCACGACGTCCATGCGGCTGGGGTCGTCGTCCCGGTACTCCTCCTTGGGCAGCAGGTCGGCCTCGGAGACCACGCCGACGACGCGGCCCTCCCCGGCCAGCACCGGCAGGGCGCCGACCCTCCACTCCTTCATGGTCCTGACGATCTCCTTGAACGGCGCGTCCCGTCCGACCGAGACGACGGTCTGGGTCATCACGTCGCTGACGCGGCGCGGACTGCTGCACATGGCGGGTCCTCCTTGGACTTCCGACGGGGACTTCTGACGGGGACTTCTGACGGGACTTCGCCGGAGCTGCTCCGGCGGCTGCCGCCGGGGCGCCCCGGCCTCGCGGGCGCCGGGCCCGCGAGCGGGGAGGCCGCCGCCCGGCGCCGAGGGGCGCGCCGGACGGCGGCCGGGTCAGGCGGGGCGCCCCGGGGCCAGGAGCAGCGGTCCGGGGTGGTCGCCGCCGATCACCGGCTCCATGCCGCACCGCGGCGCCGGGCCGAGGCGGCAGCCGCCGCAGTCGCCGGACCCGCAGCGCAGGCCGCGGGCGAGGGAGACGCGGATCCGGTCGGCCGGGACTCCCCGGGCCGTCAGGGCGCGGCCCGCGGCGCGGACCACCGGGTCCGGGCCGCAGACGAACGCCGTGGCGCTCGCGGGGTCGAACCCGGCGCCGTCCAGCAGGTCGGTGACCGGGCCGGTGGCTCCGCGCCAGTGCGCATCTCGTCGCCGAGCCGGGCGTCCAGGTCGCGGTAGGCGGCGCGGACCGCGTCCCGGCCGGCGAGGTCGAGCAGCACCGCGCCGCGGTCGCTCTTGTGCAGCAGGCCGGGGCCGTGCGCCTTGAGGGCGACCCGGCCGCCGGGACCGGCCAGCCGGTCGGCGGCGGCGACGGCCGCCCGCTCGCTCTCGGCCCAGGCCCAGGGCGACAGGGGGACGCCGTAGGCGTCGAGCAGGTCGGCGCACTGGCGCGGGTCGAGCCAGCCGCCGTCGGGGTGGTCGGCGAGGAAGGCGTCGGCGAGGGCGCGGGCGGCCTCCGGGTCGGTGCCGGTCAGGCGCGGCACGGTGCCCTGGGGCCGGGCGAGCCAGGCGGCGCGCTCGGCGGCGTGGGCCAGGGCGCGGGCCGCGTCCTGCGGGTCGCCGTAGGCGGGCAGGGTGCCGCCGCCGGGCGTCTGGAGCAGCCGCACCTGCTCGGCCTGGTCGAGCAGCACGGCCGCGACCGGGTGGGGGCCGCGCCGCGGGCCGGGTCGGGTGAGGGCGTGCAGGGGGTCGTCGCCGGTGGCCTCGGCCAGCGCGGTGGGCGCCAGGGCGACCAGGACCGCGTCCACCGCGCCGTGCGCGGCGAGCAGGTCCACGCAGGCCCGCAGCGGCGCGCTGCCCACGGCGGCGGTGGCGTCGATCGGATTGGCGACGGCGGCCCCGGCCGGCAGCGCCTCGCGCAGCGCGGCGGTCAGGTCGGCGGGCAGCTCGGGCACGGTCAGGCCGGCCTCGGCGCAGGCGTCGGCGGCCAGTACGGCGGCGCCGCCCGCGTTGGAGACCACGGCCACCCGGGTGCCGGCGGGCAGCGGCTGGGAGTGCAGCAGCGCGGCGGTGCCCAGCAGGTCGGCGACCGAGCGGGTGGCGGTGATCCCGGCCTGGGTGAACAGGGCCTGCCGGGTCATGGTCGGGGTGGCCGCGGCCGCGGTGTGCGAGGCGGCTGCCCGCCGGCCGGCCGCGGAGCGGCCCGCGTCGACGGTCAGGACGGGCATCCGGCGGGCGACGCGGCGGGCGGTGCGGGAGAAGGCGCGCGGGTTGCCGAAGGACTCCAGGTGCAGCACGGCCAGGTCGGTGCGGCCGTCGTCCTCCCACCACTGAAGCAGGTCGTTGCCGCTGACGTCGTACTTGTCGCCGAGCGACACGAAGCTGGACACGCCGACGCCCAGCCGGGTCAGCCCCTGGAGGAGGGCGATGCCCACCCCGCCGGACTGGACGGCCACGCCCGCGGTGCCCGGCAGCGGCCGGTGTGCGGCGAAGGTGGCGTCCAGCCGGACCAGGTCGTCGGTGTCGGCGACGCCCAGGCAGTTGGGGCCGACCAGGCGCATGCCGTGGCGGCGGCAGGAGCCCAGCAGCGCGGCGGCCTGGTCGCGGTCGAGGCCGGAGGTGAGCACGACCAGGGCGCGCACCCCCCTGGCTCCGCACTGCTCGGCCGCCTCGGGCACCGCGCGGGCCGGTACGGCCAGGACGGCGAGGTCGGGGGCGTGCGGCAGGTCGGTGACCGACGGGTAGCAGGGGGTGCATTCGATGGCGTGCGCGTGCGGGTTGACCGCGTGCAGGCGGCCGGTGAAGCCCGCGCGGCGCAGGTTCTTCAGCACCGCCCGCCCCACCGAGCCCGGCTGGGTGCCCGCGCCGACGACGGCCACGGAGTCCGGGCGCAGCAGCGGCCGCAGGCTGGCGGTGTCGGCGGTGCGGCCGCGGGCCTCCACGGCGGTCAGGTAGCGCTCGTCCTGGTCCAGGCACACGGTGCAACGCACCTCGGGCCCGTCGAAGCGGCGGGCCACGGTCAGCCCGAGGTCGGTGAAGACCCGCTGGACGGCGCGGTTGTCGGCGAGCGCGTCGGCGGTGAAGAGGGTGACGCCGTCCTCGCGGGCGACGTGCACCAGGTGCTCCAGCAGCAGGGTTCCCACGCCGCGCGCGTGGAAGTCGTCGGCGACGGCCAGGGCGATCTCGGCCGTCTGAGGCTCGGCGCCGCCCTCGGACTCGTACTCGGCGATGCCCACCACGCGCGGGTCCTCGCCGTAGAAGGCCAGCAGCGCCCGGTGGCCGGGCCGCTCCGGGTCGCAGGCGCGGTCGGCCGCCCGGCGGCCCGGTTTCAGGCCCGCGCCGAAGAACCGCAGTCGCAGGTTCTCGGCCGACATCCCGTCGTACAGCCGCCGCACCTGCTCGTGGTCCTGGGGCCGGGCCGGCCGGATCTCGACCGTCCGCCCGTCAGTGAGCAGCGCGTGCGCCGCGGGTACGAGGTGTCCGGTCCGCGTCATCTTCAGGTCCTCTCGTCGGCTCGTCGGCGTCTTCCGGGCGAAAGCGCCTCGGCGGGTGCCTGGTGTCAGCGTTCCGCCGCGCCGGCCGCGCTCCCATGGGCTGCCCGGGGGCCTTTCCGGGACCGTTCGGCCCGGGTCGCCCCGGCTCGTCGGCCCCGGGTACCCGGGTCACGCCAGGCGGGTACGGCGGCGGGTGCCCGTGCCGCGGCGGTCGCGCGGGGGCCGGGGGCATAGCCGTGGACGGGGCCGTCATGGTCGGGCGACGGTCGCGCGCGGGGGCCGGGGTTTCGTCCGGGGTACGGGCGAGGCGGCCCGCGAGCGCGGTCGCGGACGCCGTCGCGCGGCTCCTTCGTCCGGTACGGGCGGGAGCGGGCCGTACCGGACGGGCGGCGGCGCGGCCTTCCGGCGGCGGCGCGCGGCGCGGGCGC